>QHUE01000078.1 GCA_003221825.1 Gemmatimonadota bacterium | reverse complement strand
TCAGCCGTCTGTGGGCAGTCAGATACTCGTCTGCATATCGCTCTTCGTCAGGCGCGTGGGTCGCGCCGCGCGAAATCCACCGGTCGAGCGGCGTCCGCGGCTCCACGGTCAATCCATAGAGGGAGCAGTGAGCCGGGAGCAGGGAGCAGAGAATATCCAGATCACGCTCCCAGTTTCGCTGCAGCTCCTCCGGCAATCCGAAGATCAGATCGAGTGAAATGTTTTCGATCCCCGCGTCGCGCAACGCCTGTACCGCCCGCTTGGTCTGCGCGGCGTCATGGGAGCGGTGCATCCAGGTGAGCACCTTGTCATCGAACGACTGGGCGCCGAGGGAGACGCGGTTGATACCCGAGGCCCGCCAGGCTTTGGCGTGATCGGGAGTCACGTCTTCCGGGTTGGCTTCGAGGGTCACCTCAATGCGAAATGCGGAATGCGGAATGCGGAATCTCTGAGTGAGTTCGTGTAGCAAGGTCCGGATCGCGTCCGACGGAAGCAACGACGGCGTGCCGCCACCGAGATAGATCGTCTCAAGATGCGAAGTTGGAATCCGAGCAGCTTCGGTCAGTATTGTCTCGACGTACTCGCCTGTCGGAATTCGCTTCCTGACGGCAATCGAGAAGTCGCAGTAGGAACAGCGACGCTGGCAAAACGGGACATGGATGTAGAGATGCACGTATGCAATTTAGCGCACAGGGCCTGCAGTGAAATTCCGCGTTTCGCATTGCCTTTAGGTAAGCCCAAACACCATCCCCGGCCCCTGCCGCACCAACCCTCGCAGCTCGAGCTCCGTCAGCGCACCAAGCACGTTCGCCGCTCCCGTCTGGGTTGCGGCCACGAGCGCGTCCACATGCTGCGGCTCCGTCGTCATCCGGCTCCACAGCGTCAACTGCAGCCCGCTCAGGTCGATGGGGGGCACGCGCGGCGCGGGCGTGGAGAGCGCGGCGCCAAGCTCGCGCACGCCGGACGGCAGGCCGACCTCTTCGAAGATGTCGGCGGCGCACAGCGCCGACTTGGCGCCCTGTTGAATGAGCTTGTTGCAGCCGACGGACGTGCGGCTCGTGATGGGGCCCGGAACCGCCAGGACCGGCCTGCCCTGCTCGAGCGCGGCGTCCGTGGTGACGAGCGCGCCGGAGCCGAGCGCGGCTTCGACCACCACGAGCCCCCGGGCGAGACCGGAGATCAAGCGGTTACGGCGCGGGAACGATCCCGCGTGTGGCCGCTCGCCGGGAGGATGCTCCGTCACCAGCAGGCCGCATTGGACCATACGGTCGTACAACGCCCGATTGGCTGCGGGATAGATGACGCCGAATCCATTGCCAAGCACGCCGATCGACCGGCCGCCGGCATCGAGCGCCGCGGTATGGGCGATGGCATCGATCCCGCGTGCCATGCCGCTGACCACGACGGCGCGCTGGGCCACGGCGGTGGCAAGGATGCGTGCTGCTTCGGCTCCATACGCCGTGTGATCGCGGCTCCCGACGAACGCGATGGCGGGCCGCGTGAGCAATGACGTGTCGCCCCAGCAGTAGAGCACCGGCGGCGGGTCCGGGATCTCGTGGAGCTGCGCCGGAAACTCGGGCTGACCCGAGACCAGTACGCTCGCACCGAGCGAGGCGAGCTGCGACAGGACGCGGGCGCCGTCCTCCGGCCGGGCGGCCGTGATGGCTGACGCCGCCGCGCGGCCGACGCCGTCCAACGTCCGCAGCTTGGCCTGCGGAGCCGCGAGCGCTGCCTGTGCGCTCCCGAATGTCGCGACGATGAGGCGCAGGCGCTGCGGACCAATCCCCGGCACGAGCGACAGCGCAAGCGTCGCTACGACTTCACTGTTTTCCATAAGACTTCGAGGAGCTCTGGTATTCCCTGACGAGCAACGGCGGAAATCGTGACCACTGGGGCGCCGGCCTGCGTACGCAACGTGGGGCGTGCGGCGTGCGGCGTTGCCAAATCGGATTTCGTGAGGACGACCACGTGCGGCTTTGAGGCAAGCGCTTTCGAGTACGACGCCGCTTCTCGGCGCAGCAAGTCGTACGTCGCCTGTGGGTCCGGGCTGTCCAGCGGGACGAGCACGGCGAGAATGCGGGTGCGCTCGACGTGCTGCAGAAAGCGCAGCCCGAGCCCCTTCCCTTCGTGCGCCCCTTCGATGATGCCGGGGATGTCGGCGACGATGAACGAACGGTTGTCCGACAGCCCGACGACCCCGAGGTGCGGCTCGAGCGTCGTGAACGGATAGTCGGCGATCTTGGGGCGCGCCGCCGAGATCACCGAGAGCAGCGTGCTCTTGCCGGCGTTGGGCTCGCCGAGCAAGCCGACGTCGGCGATCAGCTTGAGGACCAGCTCGAGCCGCCGCTCCTCGCCTTCCTCTCCCGGCTCCCACTCGCGCGGTGACTGATGCGTGGGCGTGGCGAAGTGCTGATTGCCTCGGCCGCCGCGCCCGCCCTTGGCGACGAGCAATGTCTGATCGGAGGCGATCATCTCGCCGAGGATTTCGCCGGTGTCCGCGTCGCGCACTTCGGTCCCCGCAGGAACCGGCAAATAAACATCCTCCGCCGATTTCCCACTCATGTTCTTTCCCTTCCCGTGCTGCCCTCGCTCCGCGCGCCAATGCGTGTGGTAGCGATAGTCGAGAAGGGTCGCGAGGTTAGGGTCGACTCTTACGAACACGCTTCCACCTACTCCACCATCACCACCATCCGGTCCGCCCTTTGGGACAAATTTCTCTCTTCGGAATGAGGATGCCCCCGAACCTCCGGTGCCGGCGGCAACTTGAATGACGACCCGATCAATGAACATCTAATGCGAAACACGAAATGTGGAATGCGAAATTGCACGGGGAGTTCGGCGCGCCGTTCTAATCGAAGTCACGATGATCGAAACGAGCTGCCGCGCTTCGTCTCGCAACTTTGTCACCCGTTCGGTCTCCGCCCAGCCGCGAGCGATGATCAAGTCCATCCAAAACTGCGACTCATCTGCTTCCTCTTCCACGATACCAAGCTTGGCAATGAACTCTCGCCTAGATCTCGCGTGGCAGGCAGCACGATAGTTCGCGCCGACTGAGGTCCCCGCGCGGAGCAGCTGATTTCCAATCGAATTCGCGCTTCGGCCACGAGGTAGTTCCTCAACCAGGGCAACTACCGCGAGCGCGAATGCTTTCGTACGGTTCTTCAGGTCGAATTGCGGCACGAGCCCGCCGGGATATTTCGCATTTCGACTTTCGCATTACGCATTACAGATTCCTTCCGCGCACATCCGCCCAAAGCTCCCAAACACCAAGGGCTCGATCCGCCGGCAAGTCGGCTTCGATGATCGCGAGGACTTCATCGACATCATCCTGAGTCGAGCCAGTATTCAACGCGCCCCTGAAATGCGCATGCAACTGCCTCGGCGCATTCTGCATAGCAATGGCAGCTAACGTGCAGAGCTCGCGTCTTTTTGAGTCCAGCCCCGGCCTTCCCAAGATCTTTCCATAAGCATCCACGACCACCAACGGTTCAACGGCCGGATGCAGCGCCCGCAAATTCAGCATCAGCTTGTGAAACGTGCGCCCGTACACCTCGGCGCATGCCTCGACGCCCCGCTTGGTCCAGCGCTCCCACTCGGGATGCGCAATCGACTCGCCTTTTTCGCTCTCCAGCACCGGCCCCGCGACGCTGCGCCACACACCGAACGCGACCAGCGCGAGCGGATAGCCGACATTGAGGAAGCTCTGGAGCAGCAGCTCGTCGACCCACGGCGGCGGCACATGCACCGCCCGCGCGGCAACCATGCGGTCGCGCAGCTTTGTCTCATCGCCCGTCGCCGTCGCCGCGGCAAGGCGCACCAGCGCGAGCGTCTGCGGATCGAGGCCAGTGGGCTTCTCGACGCTCACCTTAACATTCCGCATTCCGCATTCCGCAATCGTTTCATTTCGTAAGCCCCCCATTTACCCGCATTTCTCCTACCGTCTCTCCCCGCGAGTTCGTGATCGGCTTCTTGAGCAGCCCGGCCGGTTGCGGCTTGAGGCCCAGCTCGGCGAGCACGGCCGCGATCGCGAGCGCCGAGGCGAGGCTGTGGCCGTCCTCGACTTTGAGCGCCACGCCGAGGCTCTCGCGAATCAGCGCTGCGCTATAGACGCCCTCAGCACCGACCTTCGCGACCACGCGCCCCGGATGGGCACGCATCATTTCCGTACACGGTCTGCCTTCCCCGGCGATCAACGCACCGGATGCTCGCCGCGCGCATAGAACTCCGTCGGCCAGCCGTGGTGTTTGGCGAGCGCCAGCATGCCGGTGTGCTTCCCCGAGCAATTCGAGTAGACGGCCGTCAATCGTACGCCGCGCGTCTCGTAGTCCTTGGCGACGGCGTCGGACAGGGGCCGGTGCGGCCCGCACATCAGGTCGCGCTCCGTGCAGCCGATGCGCTGCAGGAACTCGCGCACCAGCGCGACCTGCGCGGGCTCGCTCGAATGCGACGCGCACGCGAGCGCCAGGTCCTGCCGCGTGAGCCCGAATCGCTCGGCGACACCGTCTTCCAGCAGCGGCACAGCCTGGAACGGTTTGGCGGCGGAGCGCCAGAACGTCGTATACGCGGGATCGCCGGCCTGGGCAACCAGCTTCCCACTGGCATCCACGACGGCGACATGGACGGTGTGGCGGGACTCGAGATGCGTTCCCCGAAATGACTCGACGAACAACCGGCCTCCTTTTGCCCGCCGAGACTTTGCGTGCGGCGTGGGGCGTGCGGAATGTAATGGGGGTCGTCCGGCGACACGACCTGGCATTGCTACGCCCCACGCCCCACGCCGCGCGTTCTTATATTGTCCCGCCATGCGCACCGCCCTTTTCCTGGTGCTTCTGCTCCCGGTCGGCGCCGCCGCGCAGGAGGCCTCGCCCTACGTGCCGTTGAGCCACTGGTCCACCCCTTTTATCGAACACTTGATTGCGTCAGGCCGCATGGCCGACCCGTCGCCGCTCAGCCGGCCGTTCAAGGTCGAGCAAGTCGTGCGCGCGCTCGCGGCGGTGGACAGCACCGCCGTCACCCGCGCCGAGTGGGCCGTGGTCCAGCAGATCCGCTCCGAGCTGACGCGCCAGGAGCGCGGCCCATCCTCGCGCATCGACCTCGACGCCGCGACCCGGGCGAGCACGCACGCGCGCCGCGATCCGTTGCGCGAAGCGGGCCCGGGCCACGCCACATACTCCGGCAGCGCCGCGCTCACGCTGTACTTCGGTCCCGCCGTCCTGGTCTCGCATCCCTACTTCGACACGCGGCTCAAATGGGATCCCGATTATCTCGGCAAGAAAGACCGCGTGATCGGCGGCCGCGCCGCCGAAGCGTACGTCAGCGCGCAGTGGCGCTTCGGCGAGCTGTTCTTCGGCAGCGTCGATCGCAACTGGGGACCGCGCATCACCGACGGGCTGCTCGTGTCGCCCAGTCCCTACAGCTACGATCACTTCGACGTGCGGATCGGCACCGACGGCGTGTATCTCGAAGGACTGATCACCCAGCTCGACGACCTGCCGGACACGAGCGGCACCCCGAATCACCGCTACTTCATCGCCCATCGCTTCACGGTCCACCCGCCCGGGAGCACGACGTTCTCGCTGTGGGAAGGCACGATCGTCGCGGGTCCCGATCGCCAGCTCGAGCCGTGGTTCGCCAACATCTTCACGCTCGGCATCCTGCAGCAGTACGACCAGGGATCGCAGGCGAACAATCTGTTGGGCTTCGATGTCACGACGCGCATCCAGCGCACACAAATCTTCGGCTCGCTGCTGCTCGACGACATCCAGGTCGATCGCAGCAACGCGGGCGACAAGGAGCCGCCATCCTACGGGTTCACCATCGGCGCGCAGGGCGGCCTCGCGCGATTCGGCTGGACGGCGTTCTACACGCAGGTCGCCAACCTCACCTATCGCACACCCAATCCGGCTGAAGCCGTCATGCGGCGCGGCGTCGGGCTGGGCCGCAACTTCTCCGGCTACGATCAGCTCACGCTGCGTGGCAGCATGATCGCGGGCCCTGGGGGGGGCGTGCTACTCGAACCGGAAGTCACCGTGTTACGTCAGAGCCAGGCCGATTTCCGGCTGCCCTACCCGACGGTGGCGCAGTACGACTCGACGCCGACGCTGTTCGCAGGTACCGTGACGCGTACGCTGCGGCTCGCGCTCGCGGGACGCGTGGCGCGGGGGCGCTGGGTCCTGTCGGGCGACGGCGGCGTACACCTGATCACGAACGGGCCGGAGCAGACGCGGTGGGTGGGAACTATTGCACTACAATGGCGGACCAAAAAGGAAGGACGGATACCTTGAGAGCTGAACGTGCGGCGTGTCGCGTGCGGCATTGCACGGCCAGTTCGCGCGGTACGACGCTTTCATTGGTACGCCGCACGTCAACACGCCACACGCCGCACGCCAGATGCTGACACGCGACCGCATCGAGAACCTACTCCGCAAGAT
>QHUE01000077.1 GCA_003221825.1 Gemmatimonadota bacterium | reverse complement strand
GGCTAAGGTGAAGATCAATAGTCCAGCGAGCACTCATCGATCCTAGACCCAAAAAGGTAAGCAGGAAAGCAAGCGGGTGATCAAGTTCGATGACCCGCTTGAGCGTGAAGGCCGGCCCGGCGATCGAACCGCTACGGCGTCTGCGCGGGCGGCGTCCGCGGGGGCAGAATCGCCTGGCCGATCGTGTTGTTGTCCGTACCGAACCAGATCGCCTTGGTCGCCGGATCGTAGAACATGTGCCGCACGACGCCGCCGCCGCTCGGCACCTCAGTCTCCGCGGAGAACTGCAGCGTCTTGGCGTCGAACGAGACGAACCGGTTCGGGCGCGACGTCTCGACCACCCACACGCGATCCTCGTCGTCCCGCACCATCGCGTAGGGCCGCGCGTCCGCGCCACCGGGCAGCTGCCACTCATCGACTTTGCCCGTCGCGGGATCGTAGCGGCCCAGGAATCCGCCGGCGTAGTCGCCGTAGAAGATCTTGTCGTCGGACGTGATCTCCATGCGCCGTGGCCGCGTTTCCGGCCGCGGCAGCGTAATCTCGCGCAGCTGCATCGTGGCGGGATCGACCGTCGCGATCTTGTTCGTCCCGAACTCCATGAACCAGGGATGGCCCTTCGAATCCAGCTTGATCCCGTAAGGGCGCGCGTTCTCGGTCGGGACCTTGATCAGCCGGATCGCGCCGGTCGACACTGTCAGATGTCCAACCGCGTTGCCGCCCTGCGCGGTGAACCAGATGTCGCCGTTCTTGTCGAACACCATGGTGTGCGGATCGCGCACCATCTTGTCCGGGATCGGATACTGCTTGATGCTGCCGTCCTTGGGATCGAGCCGGCCGATGTAGCCCGCGAGATTGCCCGAGTACCACACGAGCCCCGACTTATCGACGATCAGGTTGTGCGGCCCGCTGCCGGGCGGCAGATCGTAGCGCTTGAACTCCCCCGTCTTCGGCACGAAGTAGGCGACATAGTTTCCCGCCTGGCCGCAGAACCAGATGCGGTTCGTGGTCGGATCGAGGTACGGGTCTCGGGGACGGGTATCGCCCCAGGGCACTGGCCATTCTTTGATGACGGGGGGCTTGTCGAGGACGGGGGAAGCGGAGACGGTCGCTAATGCTGCGAGCAGCAGAGCCTACATAATGCCTCCAGGATAGCAAGCCTGCGGAATTCTACACCGAGACGCCCACCGTCGCCTGTCAGTGATTGATGAGGCTTGCGGCGACGTCTCCTGCCAACGAACCGGCCAGCTCCCGCGCGAGACCGGGAATGGCGGCCGGACGAAGCTCATTCACCCCGATGACCGCGTAGGCACCGGCCGCCGTGGCACGCTGCGCTCGTGCTGCGGCACTGCTGGCATTCAACAGCTCGTCAAGTTTTAGACTGTCCCTCCAGTATCCAACGGCCCAGCCCCAGCCTGTGATGAGTAGCGGCACGATCGGATCGTCCGCTGAACGACTTTGCACGTTGGCCATCAATGAGTCGCCGAACGCGGCCCGTTGCACCGTGTCCCGTGAAAACGCCAGGGCCATGAGGTCTTGTAGTCTCTGAAATGACTGCTCCTCAGTCGCAGTCCGGGCGTGGACTCGGAAAGTGATCGGATCTGCATACAGTATTCGTGGGACTCGGCGCTGCGGGAGATCGAACGGGAAGTGCATCCGCAGCGTATACCGTCCCGGCGGGAGGTAGTGTCCGCCATAGGTATTCACCATATCCGTTCGATACAGGCCCCAACGATCCTGTACCATCCACACCTGATAGCGCCGCCTTCCAGGCGCCAGCGGCTCTCCACGGTAGCTGGGAGGAAAAAAGTAGCTCGCAATCCCGCCAAACTTATACAGTGGCTTCCCCACGCTATCTGTGAGCTCCCCGTCGACGTACCACTCTATCACGAATGAGAATGGTCGGGTCCAAATCGTATCTGACCCGTGGTTCGACAGCGAGAACGCGACGTAGACCGGTTCACCTTCAAAGAAGTCTTGCTTCGCGCCCAATTGTGACGCGAGGCTCAGGTCGAGAGTGGGAAACAGCGGGCCGGGGGTATTGTCGCAGGAAACTGCCGTCGCCAGGCAACCGGCGAGGCAAATCGAGTGAATGAATCCGGTGGCGCGAATCATCAGGGGAGTTACTACCCCCGAGCTACTCGCCGGTTAGCATCCGCCGTTGCAGGGCTGTGAGGCGCCGGCGCACCGAGCCGTCAAAAATCCTGTCACCGACGCGTACCACTACCCCGCCGAGGATCCTGGGGTCGGACCGGAAGTAGGCCCGCACCTCGCGCCCCAGCGTCTTGGTGAGCCGATCCACGACTTGCTGCTGGGTGCGGGTATCGGCCTCATTCGCGAGTGTGACGCCGGCATGCACGCGGTTCAGCTTCACATCTAACAGCACCTGATATTCCTGCGCTATCTCGAGGAGCAGCCCCTGGCGCCCGCGCCGCACGACTGCTTGCAGGAACCGCACAAACTCGCCCGGCGCCTCGCCCTGGAGCGCGCGTTCGAGGATCTGGCTCTTGGCGGCTTTGGACACGCGCGGCGATTCCAGCACCGCGGCGATGCGCGGGTCCGCCTGGATCGCGCCGGCCACCGCGTCCAGCACGTCGCCGTACTGGGCGCCGGCGGCGAACAAGGCCTCCGCGTAATTGCGCGCGACGGTGACGCTCTTCACTTCTTCTTCTCCGCCTTGCCGAGGCTCTCGAGGAATTCCGTGACGAGCTTGCGGTTCGCATCGGTGTCGAGGTTCGCCTCGATCACGCGCGAGGCCGCGGCGATGGACAGGTCTACCGCCTCACGCCGCAGCGCCTGGATCGCCTTTTCCTTCTCGGCGTCGATGTCCTTGCGCGCGCGGTGCAGCAGCGCGTCGTACTCCTCGCGCGCCTTGGCGAGCAGTGTTTCGCGCTCCTTCTGCGACACCGATTTTGCCTTGGCGAGGATCTCCTGCGCCTCGTTCCGGGCCGCCGCGATCTGCTTCTTGTGCTCCTCCAGCAGCCGCTGCGCCTCCGCGTTGGCCCTCTCGGCATCTCCGAGCTGCTTCTGAATACGGCGCTCCCGCTCCTCGACCGACTTGACGAGGACGGGAAGGCCTTTCCACCAGAGGATGAAGAGCAGGATACCGAAGACGACGACCGTCCAGATGATCAACCCGGGGTTGATCGTGAACGGCCCGCTGGCGGCCTCGTGGGTCGCCTCCTGAAGGAGCGCCAGCACTACGCCAACTTGAAGAGCAGGGCGAATACCAACGCCGCCAGCGTCGCGCCTTCGACGAGCGCGGCCGTCAGGATCATCGCGCCGCGGATATCGGCCGACGCTTCAGGCTGGCGCGCGATCGCTTCGACCGCCTGCCCCCCGATACGACCGATGCCGATGCCGGCGCCGATGATCGCGAGTCCCATCCCGATGCCCGCGCCGAGCAGGGCGTTGTTGTTGAGCGCCGCCGCTTCGGTGGCTTGGAGCAGCATGAGCAGGTTGTGCATGTCTTCCTCTAGTGGAGTGTTCTAGTGTTCATGCCGCATCAGCCCGATGAATACGGACGTAAGCAGCGCAAAAATATAGGCCTGCAGGAACGCGACCAGCAGCTCGAGAAACATCATGAACAGCGTGAGCGCGATTGAGCCGGTCACGACACCGTAGCGAATCACCGCCGGTGCGGTGCCGAAAACGAAGATCAAACCGAGCAGCACCAGGATCACGAAGTGACCGGCCGTCATGTTTGCGAAGAGCCGCAGCGTCAGCGCGAACGGCTTGACGATTTTCCCGATCAGCTCGACCGGCGTCATGATGATCGCCATGATGACCGCCCCGGCGCCCTTCATGCCCGGCGGCACCATCACGATCGTCTTGAGGTAGCCTTTCGGGCCGAGCGCCCGGAAGCCAGAGATCTCGATCGTCAGGAACGCGGTCAGCGCGAGCCCCGCGGTGACGGCGACGTTGCCGGTGGCGGCAGCGCCCCATGGAAGGAGGCCGAGCAGGTTGCAGTAGAGAATGAAGAAAAAGAGCGTGATGATGTAGGGAGCGAACTTCTCGCCCCCGTGCCCGATGCTCTCGACCGCGACGTCGTCGCGGACGAACAGCACGAGGGCCTCGACCGCGGCGCCAAAGCCGCCCGGCGCCTTGCCCTCGCGGTGGCGACGATCGACCTGTCGCCCGCCCCACCAGATCGTGACCCAGACGAGGAACGCCGCCAGAATCATGAACACCACGTGCTTGGTCGGCGAGACGTCGATCGTGGTGCCGGGGATATACCAGGGTCCCGGCAGACGCTTCTCGCCAAACCACAAGAGCTCGACGAA
>QHUE01000003.1 GCA_003221825.1 Gemmatimonadota bacterium | reverse complement strand
CGGCCTCGACCGCATCGACTTCGACATGGACGCCGATCACGCGAAACTGCTCTTGCAGCAGCAGCGCGTACTGCTTTCGCAAGTCGCTGGTTGTCGGAACGAGGATGTGGAAGGCGAGCGGCTGCCCATCCTTGTCCCGGACCCCGTCACCATCGTGATCGCGCCAGCCGTGGGCGCTGAGGATGCGCGCGGCCAGCGCGGTGTCGTACGGCAGCTGCCGGATGTCGGGGTCCCAGATCCCGAGCAGCGACGACATCGGGCCCGGCGGCACCTTACCGAGGTCACCCAGCGCACTCTTCACGAGACTGGCGCGGTCCACCGCCATCGACAGGGCACGCCGCACGTCGCGGTCGGCGAGAATCGGATGCGGCTTCGCCGTATCGTCGCTGGCGCGCTGGTTGAAGGACAAATAGGCGTAGACGTTCCCGCGGAACGGGTAGATGGCCAGCTGCTTGGCGGCGCGCGCCCGTTCCACGTTATCCGGCGTCACCAGCTGCTCGCGGATGTCTGCCTGATCGGCGATGACCTGCTGCACCGCCACCTGGAGACTGGGCGTGAACCGCCAGATCAGACGGCGAATCCCCGGCCGGCCCAGGAAGAAGGTGGAATCGGCGACCAGCTCGATTGCCTGGGCCGGCTGCCAGCGCACAAAGCGATACGGGCCATCGCCCACCGGTTGGCGGCCAAACGGCGCGGTCCGCCATTGGTCACGCGGCACGGGCCGAAGCATATGCGCCGGCAGGATGCGCATGTGGTAGACGGCGTCGTAAAACATCTCGGGATAGCGCTCCCGGAATCGGAAGACGGCGGTGAGCGAATCCCGCTGCGTCACACTCGCAATGCGGTGCAGTTTGGGGCGGTACGGCGATGCCACCGCCGAGTCGGTGTAGGCATTGAACGTGAACTCCACGTCCGCAGCCGTGACCCGCTGTCCATCCTGCCACCGCGCGCGCGGGTCGAGGTGGAACACGAGCGTAAGCGGCCCATCCCATTCCCACTTTTGCGCGAGCAGCGGCTGGAAGTCCTCGTCGCCGACCGTGTTCGTGGACATCCCGACGTCGGCGAGCTTCAGAAACAGCTGCTCGTCGATGTCGGTCGCGACGATGTCTTCGCTCGACGGCGGCAGCAGCGTGGCCGGCTCGGCCACGGCGACGTCGATGAGGGTGCCGCAGTTGGGGCCGGTGCAGCCGCCGCGGCGCTCGCATGCGCCGAGCGAGGCGATGGCGATGGCAAGAACGATGACGGGCGTGAGGCGGAAGCGCCGTAGCATGGCGCTTAACATTTCACCGTGGGGCGAGAGAAGCAATGTCGGACGGTCGGACCGTCGGACTGTCTGACCGCGGGTCAGCCCAGGCCGCAATGATCGCCGCCGCCACCTCATCGAAAAACACCGAGCGGCCCAAGGCTCGTGCCAGCGTGGTTTCCGCCCCACCGCCGGGCTGCGTGCCCTCGAGGAGGATCGAGCCATGCTGCAGGAAGGCATCCCGTTTTCGCACTTGGGCGGAGCCGACGAGCTTGCGGCCGTGGACGACGATCTCGCCGCCAACCGGCATGGCGAAGCAAGACGTTGGACCGTCGGACCCTAAAGGACTCCCTGACGGTCGCGGTCGGACTGTCGGACGGTTCGGAGCGAGGCTCGCATCGACGCCCAGTGACCGCAAGGCCGTCGCGAGGCGGGTGTGAATCTCACAGTAGGCATTTCGCAGTGAACCGAACAGTCCGATCGGTGCCGCGACGGCATACGTGACTTCGTGTTCATGCCAGACGGCTTTCCCGCCCGTCGGTCGTCGCACAGTCGGAACACCCGCCGCTGCGCTCGGCTGATTGCGGCCGATCGACAACGTCGGAGGATCCCACCGGTACAGTCGCAGAAAGGCGCCACCGGATCGTACGACGCGATCCAGCAGCGCTTCGTCTGCCGCCATGTTTTCCGCACCCGATCGTCCGACTGGCTCGACGATCAGTGTCCAGTCAGACAGTGGCGTACGCCTCCACCGGCGGGCACGTACAGACGAGGTTCCGGTCCCCGAACGCCGCATCGATGCGGCTGACCGGCGGCCACACCTTGTGCTCGCGCGTCGCGGCCGTCGGGAAGCCGGCGCGGTCGCGCGCATAGGGCCGGTCCCAGCTGTCCGCGAGCAGATCCGCGAGCGGATGCGGCGCGTTTTTCAGCAGGTTGTTCTCGCGATCGGCTTCGCCGGTCTCGATTTCGCGAATCTCGCCCCGAATCGCGATCAGGGCGTCGACGAACCGGTCCAGTTCGTCCTTCGACTCGCTCTCCGTCGGCTCCACCATCAACGTGCCGGCAACGGGGAACGAGACGGTCGGCGGGTGGAAGCCATAGTCGATCAGGCGCTTGGCGATGTCCTCGACGTCGACGCCGGCGGACGCCTTGAAGGGGCGCGTGTCGATGATGCACTCGTGCGCGACGAGGCCGTGCTGACCGGCGTAAAGCAGCTCGTAGTGGCCGCCCTCCTGGAGACGCTTCGCGATGTAGTTGGCGTTGAGGATCGCGACCTTGGTGGCGAGCGTCAGGCCCTCCCGTCCCATCATGGCGATGTAGGCCCACGAGATCGGGAGGATCGACGGGCTGCCCCACGGTGCCGCGGAAACGGTCCCCGCGCTGGCGGCAAGCGGAACTCCGACATCGATCACCGGATGCGTCGGCAGATGCGGCGCCAGATGCTCGGCGACGCCGATCGGGCCCATGCCGGGACCGCCGCCGCCGTGCGGAATGCAGAACGTCTTGTGGAGGTTGAGATGGCACACATCGGCGCCGATGTCGCCCGGCCGGCACAAGCCGACCTGCGCATTCATGTTCGCGCCGTCCATATACACCTGGCCGCCATGCTGATGGATGATCTTGCAGATCTTCTTGATCGAGGCCTCGAACACGCCGTGCGTCGACGGATAGGTCACCATCAAGGCGCCGAGTGAGGCGCTGTGCTCTTTGGCCCTGGCTTCGAGATCGGCGACGTCGATGTTGCCCTGCGCGTCGGTCTTGACGACCACGACCTGCATTCCCGCCATGACGGCGCTGGCCGGGTTGGTGCCGTGCGCCGACTGCGGAATCAGACAGGTGGTGCGATGCGTCTCGCCGCGGTGCTGGTGATAGGCACGGATCACCAGCAGCCCCGCAAACTCCCCTTGCGATCCGGCATTCGGCTGCAACGACACCTTCGCGAACCCGGTGATCTCGGCCAGCCATTCCTCGAGCTGGCGGAACAGCGTGGCATACCCCTGGGCCTGCGCGCGCGGGGCGAACGGGTGCAGGCGGTTGAAGCCGCGCCAGGTGATGGGAATCATCTCGGTCGTCGCGTTGAGCTTCATCGTGCACGATCCGAGCGGGATCATGGCGGACGTCAGCGACAAGTCGCGGTCCTCGAGCCGCTTCAAATACCGCAGCATCTCCGTCTCGGAGTGATGCGTGTTGAAGACGGGGTGCGTGCAAAACGGCGTGATTCGGGCGAGGGATTCGGGAACACGTAACCCGTTTTGTAGGGGCGCAGCATGCTGCGCCCCTACCTCGCGTCCCATCGGGGCGGCAAACGCCTCCACGACATCGGTCAAATCGTCGTCGGTCACCGTTTCGTCGAAGGCGACGCCGATCCGGGTCTGGGACAACGTTCGCAGATTGATCTGTTTCGCGCGAGCGATTTCGATGATTCGCGGAAGGACCTCTTGCGGTACTTCAACCGCCAGTGTGTCAAAGAAGCTCGGATACGCGAGACTGTAACCGAGGTGCTGAAGGGCAGCGCCGAGCCCTGCCGTGTAGCTGTGCACGCGTCGCGCGATGCGGCGCAACCCGTCCGGGCCGTGATAGACGGCGTACATCGCGGCCACGACCGCCAGCAGCACCTGCGCGGTGCAGACATTGCTCGTCGCTTTTTCGCGGCGGATATGCTGCTCGCGCGTCTGCAGCGCCATGCGCAGGCCGGGGCGGCCGGCGCGGTCCTTGGACACGCCGATGATCCGGCCCGGCAGGTGGCGCTTGAACTCGTCGCGCGTCGCGAAGAACGCGGCATGCGGGCCGCCGTAGCCGAGCGGGACGCCGAAGCGCTGGGAGTTACCGACGGCGATGTCGGCGCCCCATGCACCGGGCGGGGCGAGCAGGGTCAGCGCGAGCAGATCGGTCGCGACGGTCACCAGCGCACCTTCGGCATGTGCAGCTTCGCAGAGCGGGCGATAGTCGCGGATCGCGCCATCGGTAGCGGGATACTGGACGAGCGCGCCGATGGTGCTGCCCTGGAACCGGAAGGTGCCCGGATCGGCGACGACGACGTCGATCCCGCGCGCGGCGGCCCGCGTCCGGACGACAGCGATCGTCTGCGGATGGCAGTTCACATCCACCAGATAGGTCAGCTTCCCCTCGTGCTTCGAGACCGCCTCGGTGAGATGCATCGCCTCGGCCGCCGCCGTGCCTTCGTCGAGCAGTGACGCGTTGGCGATCTCAAGCCCCGTCAGGTCCGACACCATCGTCTGGAAGTTGAGCAGCGCCTCGAGCCGGCCCTGCGCGATCTCCGCCTGATAGGGCGTATAAGCCGTGTACCAGCCGGGATTCTCCAGCACGTTCCGCTGGATGACCGTCGGCGTGACGCAGTCGTGATAGCCCATCCCGAGGTAGGAGCGGAAGACCTGGTTTTGCGCGGCGAGGAGGCGCAGCTCCTCGTGCGCTTCCTGCTCGGTCTTGGCGTCGGGGGTACGCAGCTGCCGCAGCCGGATGTCCGCCGGAACGACGGCATCGATGAACGCGTCGAGCGAGTCGTAGCCGAGCGTGGCCAGCATCGCCGCCTGGTCCTCGGGCGAGGGCCCGATGTGCCGGTCCTGAAAGAGATCGCGTGTGATATCCATCTTACGAGAGCGTGTGAGATTCCCCGGGCTTCAGAATGGTGACGGCGGACGTGCTGCCCACCAGCCGCCGGAATTCCTGCGGATCGGCCTTGATCAGATCCCAGGTGTTGTAGTGCATTGGAATAACGCTTTTGGGTTTCACGAATTCGACGGCGCGGGCGGCATCTTCGACCCCCATCGTGTAGTTGTCGCCGATCGGGACCAGCATCAGGTCGATGCGGCCGGTCAAGAGCTGCATCTCCAGCGTCAGCCCGGTATCTCCGGTGTGGTAGACCGTCTTCCCGCCGATCGTGACGACCACGCCGGCCGGGTTCGTCGTGTACCGTCCCGTTTTGTCGCCCTCGACACGGCCGCCATGGAACGCGGGCACGAGCTTCACCTTCCCGAAGGGGAACTCGTGCGCGCCGCCGATATGCATGCCGTGACTCGTGGCGCCCTGATCGGCGCAGAACTGCGCCAGCTCGTAGGTGGCGACAATGGTGGCCTTATGCGTCTGCGACAACGCGACCGCGTCGCCCAGGTGATCGCCATGGCCGTGCGAGAGCAGGATCGCGTCGAGGTGGGGCAATTGGTCGGGTCCGATGACGGCGGCGGGGTTGCCGGTGAGAAATGGGTCGATGATGACACGTCTACCGTCCCGCTCCAGCACAAAACAGGCGTGTCCGTGGAATGTCGCTTTCACTCTCCAACATGCTTCGCGTAGGCGTCAGCGCGGAGCAGCCCCTCCAATTCTTTGGGGTCCTTGAGCTTCACCTTCACCATCCAGCCCTTGCCGTAGGGATCGCGGTTCACGAGGGCCGGGTCCTGCTCGAGCGCCTTGTTCGCTTCGACGATGGCACCGGCTACCGGGGAGTAAAGCTCGGAGACGGCCTTCACTGCTTCGATGGTCCCGAAGACGTCGCGCTGCTTGAATGCGGCAGACGCTTTGGGGAGCTCGACGAAGACGACGTCGCCCAGCTCGCCCTGCGCATAGTCTGTGATGCCCACCTCCACGATCTGCGGGTCTCTGCTTTCGCGTACCCACTCGTGGTCCTTGGTGTAGCGAAGGTCTTTGGGGATGCTGGACATGGGACCGGAGCCTACACCAGGTCTGCTCGGGGCGCCAGCCCTGCGCCGTCTTCTTCACTGAGCGCGACCCGCTCGTGACCCCAGGGCCGCAAGTCGAGACGCACGGCCACGGGATCGGGATCGGGCGACAAATGGTAGAGGCGACACGGGCGTGGCGGGTCCGCAGTTTCCCAGGCCGTGCGCGCGCCTTCGGCCGCCGCTTCGGTGGCCACGATGGAGAGCGGTGTACCGGCCCTCAACGTCTTCGCCAACCCTTTCACGGTCGTGTGCTCGACACGCATCCCGGCGTCGGTATAGCGGCGTTCGATCGCTTGGAGTACCGGGGCGAGCGCGTCTTTGGCATCTAGTGCGCAGAGCAGCAAGGTTTGGCCGGGGGCCTCGTTCCGCACGCCCCCCCGCGCCGCCCGCTTGCGAAGGTCTGCAAACACCTTCTGTGCCTGCTCCGCGAGCTCGGCCACTGTCCCCGTGTTGTTGATGACGTGCTGGCTTTTCGGACGCTTGCGTTCGGCGGGCATCTGGGCGGCAATCATGCGATCGGCGTCCTGGTTCGAGAGCCCACGCAGCGCCCGCAGCCGAGTGCGCCGCAGCGCGACCGGGGCGTCAATCAGCACGACCACGTCGAACTGCGCCGGGTCGAGCACCTCGAACAGCAGCGGAATGTCGTTGATCACGATGGCGTCACCGCGCTCGGCGGCCGCGCGCTGCAGCTCGAGGCGGCGCTGCTGTACGGCGGGATGGACGATCGCGTTGAGCGCCGCCAGAGCGGTGTCGTCGCCCATGACCTTGGCGCGCAGCGCGGCGCGGTCCAGCCCGCCGCCTTGCGCCAGTACATCGGTCCCGAAGCGCCCGGCGATCGCGGCCAGGACGGCGGTTCCGGGCGCCTCCGCTTCGCGGGCGAGGCTATCCGCGTCGATGACCGTCGCCCCCCAGCGCTTGAACAGCTCGATCACGGTGGATTTTCCTGCGGCGATGTTACCGGTCAACCCGACGTTCAGCATCTAGAGGAGTGCCGTTTGGTCTTCATCTTGGCGGGGCACGCGATGGCAGTGCCGGCAGCGCGCCTCATACGACTCCCGCCCACCGACCATGATGATTGGACTGTCCCAGAGTGCCGGCCTTCCGTTGACGAGCCGCTGATTGCGCGTCGCGGGTCCGCCGCACACCACGCAGATCGCCTGGAACTTGTCCACGACCTCGGCGATGCACATCAGCGTGGGCATCGGGCCGAACGGCAGTCCCCGGAAATCGACGTCGGTGCCGGCGAGGATCACGCGCACGCCCTGGTCGGCAAGGCGGTTCGCCAGATCGACAATGCCGTCGTCGAGAAACTGCGCCTCGTCTACGGCGACGACTTCCGTGCCGTCGCGCAGGCGGCGAGCGATCTCTTCGGCGGAATCGACCGGCTCGGCTTCGACGGTCACACCATCGTGCGAGGACACGGAGAAGAGCCCGGCATACCGCGCATCTAGATGGGATTTAAAGACTTGCACTTGCTTGCGGGCGATGACGGCGCGGCGCACGCGGCGGATCAACTCTTCTGATTTGCCGCTGAACATCACGCCCGAGATGACTTCGATCCATCCCGAACGGGTGGGTTGTTGGAACACTTGGGACCTCACGAGGCACGTCGGCACGTCTGCACGAGCGGGTCGAACGCTAGCGGCGGTCGCCTCTCCGGGCAAACGTGCCTCGTGCCGACGTGTACCCCTCAAAAAGCTAGGAATCTTGCGGATTTCCGAGGGATATCCCATAGTTCTTCAGTATTCATGCGGGTTTCCGCGCCCCCCCTTCAAGGAGATCGCAGTGAACAAGGCTGAACTCACCTCCGCGCTGGCAATGCGCACCAAGATGTCGAAGGCCGATGCCACGCGCACCATTGAAGCTCTCTTCGACGACAAGGGGATTATCGCCGGAGAATTGAAGAAGGGCTCCAAGGTGCAGATCACCGGCTTCGGCAATTTTGAAGCGCGCAAGCGCGCAGCGAGAATGGGTCGCAACCCGAAGACGGGCGGCGTCATTCAGATCAAGGCGTCGATCGCACCCGCATTCCGCGCGGGGAAACAGCTGAAGATGGCGGTAAACAACAAGAAGTAGCCATCAGCCGTCGGCCATCTGCCGTCAGCAAAACGGACCGTCCTGCTGGGCGGTCCGTTTGGCTTTCTATGTGCGCTCAGGACGCGCTGTCACGCGTCTTCCTCGTACCGAGACGCCGGCCATGCGCCGCACGGCTTGCTCGGCTACCGCTGGAGCAACATCGACGAGTGAGAATGTTTCGCGGACGTCGATTTTTCCGATCTGACCTTTTTGCAGACCGGCCTCCTTGATGAGCGCACCCACCAGATCCTTCGCGCTCGCTTGATCCTTTCGACCGACGCTCACAAAGACCCGCACCCATCCACCCTCAGGCTGGCTGACGGCAGATGGCTGATGGCTGTCGGCCGCGGCTGATGGCTGACGGTTGATGGCGAGTAGCGCTCCGGCCACCAGCGCCGGGTCATGCTCCTCGAAGAGCGGCGCCAACACGGCCAATTCCGCATCCACATCGCCTTCCGCGAGCCGTGCGGTGATCTGCACGCGCAGCGCGGCGTTGCGATCCTGCGCGCGATCCGTCGCCGCCGTGAGCGGCAGCGGCGTGAGCGCGGCAATCGCGCGGAGATAGGGAATCTGCGCGGCGAGGGCCAGCACCACCGGCTGACCCGCATGCGATCCGACCAGCGCCTGCATCTCGTCGCGTGACGGCAGCGTGGCGGCGAGGATCGCGTCCGCGTCGGCCGGGACCGCGATCGGTCCGCCGGTCCAGAGGTAAGGACGCACGGCGCGCAGAGTGTCGAGGACTTCGCGTACGGCGGCCGCGCGACGCGTGGCGGGGATGACCGCGTAGCGCGCGGAACCGACCGGGCCGAGCGGCCTGCCGTCGGGATCGAGTGGCAGGTTGCCGATGATCTCCGGGCGCCGCGCGTGCCGCTCCAGAAATGCGTCGAGCGCCGGTGGATTCCAGCTGAGCACGATGCGCCGGGCGTTGGGGGCTTCGGCGAGCAGGGGATCGAGCTCCGCGGCGAAGCTCTCGGGCCAGGCGACGACGATCGTGTCGATGGTCTCGAGCTTGAGTGCCGCTTGAGTCACCAACCGAGCGAGATCTGCATGGGATCCGGCGAGGATGCCGACACGCCCTTCTTTGAGAAGGGCTGCGGCGCGGGCGAGACCGGTAACGGCGTGGGCGCGAAGCTCGGCGGGGGCGGCATCGGCCCACAGCATGGCCTGCTCATGGTCCGCACACACGATCACGGCATGGGCATCCATGAGCTCCCATGCCTTTCCCGCGCGTTCCACGGCGGGAGGGGTCACTAACACGACGTGCCGCACACGAGCCTCGATTGTCAAAGGATGCTAGTTTTTGCGCAGTGAAAGGTAACCTCCCGCTCCTCGTTCTTCTATTCGCCACCTCGGTCGGCGCACAGACGCAGCGTCCCCGCGCTCGCGATATCGGGATCATCGTGGGGTCGATACCGACCGGTCCGCTCAACGCGATCACCGATGTCGCGGGCGTGCGGGTGGGTCACACGACGATCGCCCGGGGAGACTCGATCAACACGGGGATCACCGCCATCCTGCCGCACGGCGGCAATCCGTTCCGCGAGAAAGTCCCGGCGGCCATCGTCGTCGGCAACGGATTCGGGAAGCTCGCCGGCTCGACGCAGGTGAATGAGCTCGGGGAGCTGGAGTCACCGATCGTATTGACGTGCACGCTGTGCGTGCCCCGCGCGGCGGACGCCGTGCTCACCTGGCTGCTCGCGCTCCCCGGAAACGACGACGTCCGGTCGGCGAATCCCGTGGTGGGCGAGACGAATGACGGCTTTCTGAACAACATTCGCGCGCGGCCCATCACCGAAGCCGACGTGTTGAACGCGATTCGCGGCGCTACCGACGGCCCCGTAGCGGAGGGCGCCATCGGTGCGGGGCGGGGGACCGTCGCGTTCGGCTGGAAAGGCGGGATCGGCACCTCCAGCCGGAAGCTCACGGCGCAATTCGGCGGCTGGACGGTGGGCGTGCTGGTGCAGACGAACTTCGGCGGAGACCTACGGATTCAGGGTGTCCCGATAGAGATCAAGGTAGGGGCGCAGCATGCTGCGCCCCTACCTCAAAACGGGGACGGGTCGATCATCATGGTCGTCGCCACCGACGCTCCCCTCGATCACCTGCGCCTCGTGCGCTTGGCCAACCGTGCGCTCGCAGGACTCGCGCGCACCGGCAGTTCGATGAGCAATGGCTCGGGCGACTACGTGATCGCATTCTCGACCGCCCGACCGCCGCCGTCGCGGTTTGACCGCCCGACCGCCACGTTCGACGTTGTCACGAACGATGGGATGTCACCGCTGTTCCAGGCCATCGCCGATGCCACGGAGGAAGCCATTTACAATTCCTTGTTGCGGGCGGAGACGGTTCGGGGCTATCGTGGCGTTGTGCCGGCCCTTCCCGTCGATTCCACCGTCATGATCCTCAAACGCCATGGAGCCATCCCGCGATGATCGAAGGTCTCTCCCCCAACCTCCAGCATCTCGAGACGTCGGCGACGGTCGCGATTTCGGCGGAAGCGAAGCGGCGCAAGGCCGCGGGGGAGGACGTCATCGACCTGGGAGCCGGCGAGCCCGACTTTCCGACGCCTCAGGTCCCCGCGGACGCAGGCATTCGCGCGATCAAGGACGGGAAGACGCACTACTCGGCGAACGAGGGGATTCTCGAGCTGCGCGCCGCAGCCGCGACGCATCTTTCGCTGCTCTCGGGCGGCCGGCCGGTCAACGCCGACCACATCGTCGTCTCCAACGGCTCCAAGCAATCGCTCTTCAACGCCTGCTTCACCCTGTTCGGTCCGGGCGATGTCGTCGCGATTCCCGCGCCTGCCTGGGTGTCGTATCCGCAGATCGTACATCTCGCGCGCGCCCGCCCTGTGATGATCCCCGGCGATCCGGAGTGGAGCCTCAAGGCGAGCGTGAAAGACCTCGAGCGCATGTTGCCCGGGGCGAGCGGGCTGATCCTCTGCTCGCCCTGCAATCCCACCGGCGCCGTGTACACGCATGCCGAGATCCGCGCGATCGCACAGTGGGCGCAGGCGAAGAAGGTGTGGGTCATCGCGGACGAGATCTATCGCCGCATTCACTACGGCCCCGGCCCGGCGCCGTCGTTCCTCGATCTGCCCGACGACCTGCTCGAGCGCGTGGTGCTCATCACCGGCGTCAGCAAGACCTACGCGATGACGGGATGGCGCATCGGCTTTGCGCTCGCGCCCGCCAAGGTTGCCAAGGCGATGGCGGCGTTGCAGTCGCACACCACGACCGGCGCCAACCATCCCGCCCAGTTCGCGGCCGCGGCCGCCCTCGGCGACGAACGCGTGGAGCAGGATGTCGCGCGTATGGTCGGCGAGTTCCGGAAACGCCGCGACACGGTCGTCGCGCGCTTCCGGCAGGATCTGCCCGGTGTCGAATTCGTCGACCCGCTCGGCGCGTTTTACTTCTTCTTCAGAGTGGACTCGTTCGGGAAGATCACTGGGACGGACTTCTGTACCCGCCTGATCACTCAGTCTGGTGTCGCGTTGGTGCCAGGCGCCGCGTTTGGGGACGACCGTTGGGTGAGGCTGTCGTACGCCGCGGCAACCGATTCGATCAAGCAAGCGCTCGACCGGATTGTGAACTTCGCCAGAAAACTGGGGGACTAGAGCTTCGCCGGCCGGTGCGACAGGACTTCGACTCCTGTCGGAGTCATCATGCAATCGTCTTCGATCCGGACTCCAAACTTTCCTAGTTGATAGATCCCGGGCTCATCGGTAAACACGATTCCCGGCTCGAGCACGATCGTGTTGCCTTCGACCATGTATGGCGGTTCGTGGCCGTCCATTCCCATGCCGTGCCCGAGGCGGTGGGTGAAGTACTGCCCGTAGCCGGCATCCGTAATGACCTTGCGGGCCGCGCGATCCACCTGCTGACACTGCGTCACGCCGGGCTTCGCGTTCTCGATCGCTGCCGTCTGCGCGTCGTGCACGATGTTGTAGACCTTCTTGAACTCGTCCGACGGCGCGTCGCCGAACCAGATCGTGCGCGTAATGTCCGACGTGTAGCCTTCGACGCGTGAGCCCGCGTCGATCAGCACCACCGTTTCGCGCGTCAACTGACCCGCCGATGGACCGCCGTGGGGCAACGCGCTCGACGGACCGAACTGCACCAGCCCACCCCCCGGTGAGCTGCGACTCGCCATCTCGCGCGACAAGAGCTGCGCGACATCGCGCTCGGTCATGCCCACCACGAGCTGCGTGAATGTCGCGGCGATCGACGCTTCGGTCGCGGCAATCGCCTGGCGGATCAGCGCGATTTCCTCGGGACTCTTGATGATCCGCAGACGCTCGGTGACAGCGCTGCCATCGCGCGGGATCCAGCCCCGGACCTTGGTCGTCAGGCGCACATAGCTCTGATAGGAGGTCGTGGGCTCGACGGCCACTTCACCGGTGCGTCCATGCGGCTTCATTTGCAGCGCGGCCTTCGCCACGAGCAGCCAGGGATCCTCCTGCTCCTCCCAGCCGCGCGCGTCGCTGATCACGGTGTTGCGCTTGATGCGCTCGACTTCGAACGACGGACAGACGATGGCCGGCGCCCCGCTGGCGGGAATCATCAGCAGAATCAGGCGCTCGCTGCGTCCCGGATTGTAGCCGGTGAAATACTGGAAATTGGTGCTCGGCTCGACGACGAGGAGGTCGAGCTTCCGCGTCCCGAGTTCTCCCTGTGCCCTTTGGATGCGTTGCGCGAATACAGCCGGGCCGAGCGTGGGAGTTTGCGTGTCGCGTGCGGCGTGCGGCGCAGAACGGTTGCGTTCGTCACGCCGCACGCCCCACGCCGCACGTCCAACGAGCGGCGTGGCTGCCAAACTCGCGGTCGTCGAGAGAAACTCGCGTCGTTCCATAGTGCGGCTATATTACGCGAGCCTCACTCGCGCGGGAAGGCGCAGAACGGCATGCATTTCGAAGCACGGATCGCGCCGCTCAACGGCAAACTTCCGAAGGTGACGTACCGCTGGGATCCTGAGACCGACATCCTGACTGTCGCGTGCAAAGGCGTCCCGAAAGGGAACGGGATGAACGGGACGGTGGATCTCGAGGGCGGGGACGGGTCGTTTGTCGTGATCGACGTCGCGGGCGGCGCGCTGCGCGGCGTCGACGTGGTCACGTGGCCCGATGACGTGCGCACCGTCGCCACGCTCGCGCCGCCGGAAACGACGAAGGAAGGACAGGTGACGTTCCCGAACCGCCGTTCCCAACCCGACGTGGCGGCAGTCGAAGTCGACACGGCGCTGACGGTCGACAAGAATCAGGCGGAATCGGTCTTTCACATCCGCGTCGGCCGCCAGCGCGCCGCGACGGTCGTGCGCGTCGCGGATCACATGCTGGTGGAGGTGGACAAGCAGTCGCGTATCGCCGATCAACATCTCGCCCGAAGAGGGCAAGCTCCTGTACCTCTTGTTGCTCACGATTCAGGCGAAACGCGTCCTCGAGATCGGATCGCTGGGTGGCTACAGCGGCGTGTGGCTCGCCCGCGCGCTGCCGCCGGGGGGCGAGCTGACGACGATCGAAAAAGACCCCAAGCACGCGCAAGTTGCACAAGAAGCATTCGATATGGCGAAGCTGCACGGCCGCGTGCGGCTCATCCAAGGCTCAGCGCTGGACGTGTTGCCTACGCTGCACCCGGGGTTTGACGCCGTGTTCATCGACGCGGACAAGGAGCCGCTCCCGCAGTATTTCGATTGGGGGATGAAGCTGCTCCGCCGCGGCGGCCTGCTGCTCTGCGACAATGCGTTCTTCCACGGCGCAGCCGTCGACCCGAACGATCGGTCCGCCAACGCGGTCGGGGTGCGGGCATTCAATGAGCTCGCCGCGCACGATCCGCGGCTCGTCGCCACGATCATTCCGGTGCGCGATGGGTTGGTCGTCGGCCTGAAAACGCGGGATCGCGCATGACGTGGTGGCAGGCGCTGATCGATGCCGGAGCGGTGCCCGGCGCCGGCGGCAGGGGCGATGAGCCGGAAGCCGGCGAGCGCGCCGACCTGGTCGAGGGGAACGAGCTCCAAGCGCACCCAATTCCCGAACCCCGAATCCCTAACCCCGTCTCATTTCTCAATGGCATCGAGCGGTGGAGCGTCGTGGCGTACGACGGCGTGGTGCAGGTGGTGAGCGCCTATATCGCCGCGGCGGTCCGCCGGCGCGATGCGGGCGGTGTGATCCACACCACGCTCGAGCGCAGTCGCGCCTTCGCGATTGCCCCCGTCGATCGTATGACCCCGGCGCTGCGGCAGGCGCTGGAGCAATCGGCTGCCGATGTGGAGCGCGTGAGCGGGGATCTGGTCGAGCAGCCGGCGCGGTATCTCGAGATGGTCGAGGCCACGGTGCGCCGCGCGCGGGCGCACCTGGAGCGCGAGCTTGCCGAACAGTCCATCGAGAATCTGGGGGCAGACGAGTGGCTGGTGATCGATGGGCTGTTGTCGCGGTCACCCACGGTGGCACGGCACCCCCGCGCACTGGGCGTGATCAAGAGCCACGGCGCGCAGTTCCTCGAGGGAAGAGGACTTGAACAGGCGTTGACGCTGCCCACCGGGCACCGCACGAGCGTGTTTGCGGTGCGCGGCGGGCACACGCGCACGGAGGTGTACTCCTGGTACCTGCGGCTGTGGCCATGGGAGGGCAACGACCTGCTGTACGGGCTGCTGCGGATCTAAGCCCGCGCGGATGTCGAGACGGTCAGGCAGGCATCGGCGTTGAGCGCCTGGCTCTGGGCCGAGCGGGCACCGCTCGCGACGCCCGCAACACGCTGGGACCGGCTGTTGTATCCTTTACATCACGTGGAGGAATACCT
>QHUE01000002.1 GCA_003221825.1 Gemmatimonadota bacterium | reverse complement strand
TCCGCGGCTTGGTGGGCGCGTCATGGGTGCTCGTTACGAATAGCGATGGCATCCTGATCGCGCGAACGGATTACCGCGAGCAGTACGACCGCGATCTCTCGATCGCTCCCCTGGTCGCGAACGCGCTGAGCGGCGACCAAACGAGCGGCGCGTGGCTCGACGACGTGCAAGGCACGATGTTCATGGCGGTCGGGACGCCGTTGCGCGATCGCCCGACCGCCGCGCCGCTCGGCGCTCTCGTCGCCACCTACCAGATCGACGACTCGCTCGCTGCCGCCATCAAACAGACCACGAACTCGGACGTCGTGTTCTTTGCCCTCGATACGCTCAACAAGCCGGTCGTGGTGGGGAGCACGGTGCCGTCGCAGGATATCGCGCCCGCCCTGCAGAGCGCGGTGAAGCCCGAAGTGCTGGCTGCGGACACGGGCGGTGAGGGCATGGCACTCACCGCGGCAATGGGGAACCAGCACCTGATCGGTCTCGCCGGGGCGATTCGCTCGCCCTCGGGCGACGTGCGCGGCGGCTTCGTCGCGCTGCGCTCGCGCGAGGCGGAGCTGGCGGCGTTCAACGCGCTGCAGCGGACGATGCTGTGGGCGGTCGCGCTCGGCGTCGTGCTGGCGTTGATCTTCGCGTTCGTGCAGGCCCGGCAGATCGCCGGGCCGGTGCGGCGGCTCGCGATCGCGACCAGGCAGGTGCAGGAAGGCGACTACAGCGTCGACATCGCGGTCCAGTCGCGGGACGAGATCGGCATCCTGTCGAAGGCGTTCAAGAGCCTGGTGGAGGATCTCAAAGCCAAAGCTGCGCTCGTCGATTACATGATGCAGACGTCGGGTAGCGCCGCGACGCAGCAGATCACTACAAAGCAAACGCAATCCGGTATCCAGCCGGGCTCGACATTTGCCGGCCGGTACGACATCAAGGAGAGCCTCGGCGCGGGCGGGATGGGTGTCGTGTATCGGGCCTTCGATCGCGAGCTGCAGGAGCCGGTCGCCATCAAGACGTTGAGGCCCGAAGCCATGGCCGGGGGTACCGTCGCGCTCGATCGCTTCAAGCAGGAGATCCGCCTCGCCCGCCGCATCGCGCATCGCAACGTCGTGCGCACCTACGACCTCGGCGAGCAGAACGGCATGTACTACCTGACGATGGAGTACGTCGAGGGCACATCGTTGAAGCAGCTGATCGTCACACGCGGCAAGCTGCCCGTGGCGGTGACGCTGACCGTCGGCAAGCAGCTGTGCCGGGCCCTCGAAGTCGCGCATGCCGAGGGGGTGATCCACCGGGATATCAAGCCGCAGAACATCGTGGTGGAGCCGAGCGGCTTTCTGAAGGTGATGGACTTCGGGATCGCACGGCTCGCCAATCCTCCGCAGGGTAAAGGCCTCACCGAGGCCGGCACGTCGATCGGGACACCGGACTACATGTCCCCCGAGCAGTTGTCAGGCGCCGAGCTGGATCCGCGCAGCGACTTGTACGCGGCGGGGGTGGTGTTGTTCGAGTGTCTGACCGGTCGGGTGCCGTTCGAGGCGGAGACGACGTGGGCGCTGGTCGCGAAGCATTTGGAGGAAGAGCCGCCCGATCCGCGCAAGTTCAACGCTGATGTTCCGCCCGAACTGGCGGCGGTGATCTTGAAGGCGATGGCCAAGACTCCGGCGGATCGCTATGCGACGGCGGCGGAACTGCATGACGCCTTGGCGCGAATCGGGTGAGGCGTGTCAGGAGTTCACGCAGCGCTCTTTTGAATGCCATTCAAGCGACGCAACCAGCGCCAGTGAGTTACAAAGAGAACCACCGACACGATCAGGAAGATGAATCCAATCGTGATCGACTTGCCGGTGCGATAGCGTGTAGCGGCGATGCGGTCCCGAACCAGGGCATCGTACCGAGTATGTAACGAAACCTCGGACATTGTGTCCGGCTTCGCTCCCTCCGCACGGTCAAACATCATCTGCTCACGGCGATACGTCGCCTTGTAGCTCTCGAACGACGAGAGCGACGTGCCGAAGGGACTATCGGACTGCAGAGGACTTGCACGATCAAAAACGGCATTCAGGATGGAAGAGAGCGTGATGAGTCCGACGATCAGGCTGATCAAGCAGGCCGTGTAGCCGTAGAGGTGAGCCATGCGGTTGGATTTATCCACATCATCCCCCTTGTGCACTAAGATTGCTACCCCAAACCACACGACGCCCATGAATAGCAATGGAAGCACCCAGAAGAGACCGGGCGAGACGGCCCAACCAGTATCGAGAATGATGCTCTCGGACAAATTCACTCCTGTCGGCTTCAGGAACCGCTTCTGTGCACGTTGGTCTTGACCTGATTGATCATTTCCGCATTACACTCCTCCGAACCACGGATACCCCTGGTCCTCCCAATACCCTCCCGGCCGCTCGGCGGTGAACGTCAGCGACACGAGATACTTCGTCATCTTGTAGCCCAGCTTGGTGGGCGAGTAGAGCCGCAGCGGCGCGCCGTGTGTGGGGGACAGCGGATTGTCGTTCATCCCGTACGCGAGAATCGTCTGCGGATGCATCGCGCTCGCGAGATCCCAGCCGTTCGAGTAGCCGGAGTCGAACGAGTCGAAGCGCACGTACCGCGCCTGCGGCAACATGCCGCACCGCTCGGCGACGGCGGAGACCGGCACGCCATGCCACGTGGCAATCGCGCTCCATCCCTCGACACAGTGGTGCTTCACCGTGTAGGTGGTGCGCGGCATCGTCTGTAAGTCGGCCAGCGACAGCGTCAGCGGGGTCCGCACCAATCCGCTCACCTGCAGGCGCCATGCCTTGGGGTCCTGCAGCATCGGCAACTCGGGAGAGATGAAATAACTCGGCAGCTGCGCGGTGCGTTCCGCCGTGGAGTACTCCGGTGCGAGCCGGCTCTGTGAGAACAGGATCTTCTCTCCGATCCAGTCGTTGAACCGGCTGACGTCGAGCAGCAACGGCCGGACCGCGTTGCCGCCATCCCAGCCGCAGGCCGCGGCGAGCGACGCGGTGCCCGCGCCGGCCGCCAGCTGCACGAACGCGCGCCGATCAATCATGACTGGGGAAGCGGCCGCGATACCAGCCGGAGATCATGGCCCGCAGCGACGCGGGGTCGACGACGAACACGAGGATGACATGCACGATGAGAAACGCGGTGAAGATCCATACCGCCCAGAAGTGCCAATAGCGCGCCGCCTGGAACCCTCCGAAGAGCGCGGTGAGCCACGAGAGCTGCGTGGGTTTATAGATCGCGAATCCTGTGAGCACCGAGAGCACGCCGAGCAGGATGATGAATGTGTAGGCGAGCTTTTGGAGCGGATTGTGCTTCCCCTGCGGTGGATGCTCCTTGCGGAGGCGGAGGTAATACTTCTGCATCTCGATGGCGCCGCGGATGTCGCGCGGCCGGAACAAGAGCGAGCGCCATTCGCCACTCACGGCCAGATACGACAGATAGAGAAACCCGCCGGCGATGAGCGGCCACATCAGCGTGAAGTGCCAATTCAATCCGCCCGCCAGCCACCCGCCGAGCCGGCTCCAGGTTGGAAACGCGGTGTTCTCGAACGCATTCACGTAGTACGGGCCGCCGCGCTCGCCGAATCGCGCGTAGGCGCCGTAGATCTGCAACCCACTCATGATCATTCCCGCAAGCAGCACGAACGTCATCCAGTGCGTGAGACGGACGATCCAGTGGTGGCGTTTGACGGGCTTGGCGGGCGGATGAGCTGCTGGGACCGGAGGCGCGGTCATGGGCTAAGTATATTGTGTGCCATGCGCGCGGCAACGGTCCTCGCACTCGCCCTCCTGCCGTCGTGCCGGCCGCAGAACGCGGCCGTCACGACACGCAACACCGACACACTCAGCTACGCCAACGTGACGCCGCGCGATTCGGCGGACAGCGCGTTGCTCAAACCGCGCGTCATCACCGAACCGACGGTGGTCGTCTTCTGGCTGTCGGGAGCGGACACGCTCTCCGCCGACGATCAAGCCCAAGCGCTCGACGAGCTCAATGCCACGACCGAAGGCATCGCGCCCACGCTGGCGCAGCACCACATCACGCTCATCCCCACCAATTCCGATACGATTTACGTCGCGCTGCCCAACCGGCAGCGCCGGATGATTCTGCTGACCGGCGTCGACTATCCTTTCGGCTACGTGCTCGTGGCGCCGGGGACCGCGGAACGCATCCTCGCGGGCGTCTACGACGACGACGAGCTGCTCGACGAGGTCGAAGCGTACTTCGACTTGCCGTCAACCGCGGACAGCACACCGCCGAGGCCGCGGGTCGCGACGTGATGGTCCTTGAGTAAAGCGCTGCTGCTGCGTGGCGGCCGGCTGGTAACGATGGACGGCCCGCGGCGCGTTCTCGATGCTGATGTGCTAGTTGAGGATGGCAGGATCCAAACCGTGGGGCGGGCAGTCCGGCCGTCGGGCCGTCCGACCGTCATCGAATGCAAAGGTCTCGTCGTCCTTCCCGGTCTTGTGCAGGCGCACATACATCTCTGTCAAACACTCTTCCGCGGTCTTGCTGACGACCTCTCGCTCGAAGCGTGGCTGGCGCAGCGCATCTGGCCCCTCGAGGCCGCGCACACCGAGGCATCCGTGCACGCCTCGGCGATGCTGGGCGCGGCCGAGCTGTTGCTTGGCGGTACGACCGCGATCCTCGACATGGAGACGGTGCGCCACACGGGCGCCGCGTTCGAAGCGCTCGAATCCATCGGCATCCGCGCGACGGCGGGGAAGTGCCTGATGGACGCCGCAACGAATCCGCCAGCGCTCCGCGAGCCGACGGACAAGGCGCTCTCCGAAAGCGCGGACCTGTGCGCCACATGGCACGGCGCTGCCGGCGGGCGGCTACGCTACTGCTTCGCGCCGCGCTATGCGCCCAGCTGCACCGGACCGCTGCTCAGGGCCGTGAGCGATCTGGCGGAGCGGACCGGCGCCACGATCCACACGCACGCCGCGGAAACGCCGCTCGAGCTGGACACGGTGAAGCGCGAGACCGGCCACGATGAGATCGCCTATCTCGATTCGGTCGGGATCTCCGGGCCGCGCGCCGCCCTGGCGCACTGCGTCTGGATTGAGAAGGACGACATCGCGGCGCTCGCGCGCCAGCAAACGAACGTGGTCCATTGCCCGAGCTCGAACCTCAAGCTCGGCAGCGGCATCGCGCCTATCCCTGAGATGTTGGCCGCCGGCTGCCGCGTCGGGATCGGCGCGGACGGGGCGCCGTGCAACAACAGGCTCGATGCCTTTACCGAGATGCGTCTGGCGGCCCTCATCCAGAAGCCCAGGCTCGGGCCGGACGCCCTCCCCGCGGCGCAAGCGCTGGAGCTGGCCACGTTGGGAGGGGCTCGGGCCCTGGGACTCGGGGCTGAGATTGGCTCGATAGAAGTGGGAAAATGCGCTGACCTGATCGTCCTCGATCTCGAGAGCCCGCACGCGCAGCCGGAGGACGCCGATCTGATCTCGCGGATCGTCTACAGCGCCCGCGCCGCCGACGTGCGGCACGTGATTGTGGACGGCCGGATCGTCGTGCGGGACGGTGAGTTGAAGACGGCTGACACGGCGGAGATTCGCCGGAAGGCCAACGCCGAGGCTCGGGCGTTACGCGCGAAAGCGCTGGATCGTCACTGACAGAGCCGTTGCAGCGTCGGAGAGATGCTGCGAGGTGGTCGTCAGCTCGGTGAGCGACGTGATCTGCTTGGCAGTCGCCGCGGACGTCTGACGGGCTCCGGTCGCGGCGCCGTCGGCAATCGCGGCGACCTCCTCCATCCGCCGCAAGACCTCCCGCATGCGCTTGGTCTGATTCTCCGTCTCGGCCGCGAACGTCGTCGCGAACTGCACGGTCGAATTCAGATCGGCGAAGATCGCGTCGAGCGCACCGTGCACCGTGGTCGCGACAGTCCCGACGCCCTTGGCCGCCTCGCGGCCCTTCTGCATCGCCTCGACGACCCGGTTGATCTGGTCCTGCGTCGTGCGGACCTTGGTCCGCACTTCCTCGGCCGAGCGCGCGCTCTGCTCGGCGAGTTTGCGCACCTCGCCGGCGACCACGCGGAAGCCGAGTCCGTGCTGGCCCGCGCGCGCGGCCTCGATCGCGGCGTTGAGCGCCAGCAGGTCCGTCTGGCTCGCGATCCGCGTGATGCCGTCGACGAGCTTGCCGATCTCGCGGGATTCGCGGTCGAGCACGCCTGCGACCTCGGACGCGTGATCCATATGCACCATGAGATTCATGAGTAGCGCGCTGGCGCGCGCGACTTCCTCGCCGCGCTTGTGCGCCTGCAGCGCGATCTCGGTGATCTGCCGTTCGGCCTCCTGGGCCCGCGCGTGGAGCGACGTGGCCAAACCGGACGCGGCCTCGGAGTCCTGTCGCCCGTAGCCGATCAGCTGCCGCTGGCGCTCCGTCCCCTCCGAGAGCTGATGCGTGGTCGTCGAAATCGATTGGGACGACGTCTGCAGCTCGCGCGCGGCGGCAGCGAGCCCGCCCGCCATCGTCGCGAGCGCGCCGCCCTGGCGGCCGATCTCGCGAACGATGTCGGCAATCGCGGCGGTCGTGCGGTTGACGCTGACGCCGAGGAATCCCAACTCGTCGGTGGCGGCCGCGGCGGCGCCGCTCTCCATCTGGCGCGTCAGGTCGCCGCGCTCGATTTCGCCGAGCACGCCGCGCGCGATCCGCAGGCGATCGACGATCTGCACGAGCATGGGGACGAGCGCGACACAGGCGAACACCAGCACCAGACTCTCCTGGATGTAGAGCGACCAGGGCCAGCCGTGCCCGCCGACCTGCGCGACCACCGTGACCAGCGTGAAGGCGGCGAGGTTGATGATCAGCGCGCCCCATGCTTCGCGACGCTCGAGATAGAGCGCCGCCTGGAGCGGCGCGATGAGGTAGGCCCCGTACAACACATGGCCGTTCGGCCCCATGGCGAACAGCACCGCGGAAATCAGCAGACAGCCGACGACGAGATTGAGCTGCGCAAACCACGGCTGGAACGATCCGCGGTCGACGAGCCGGCGCACGCCGGCGTTCGCGGCCGCGAAGCTCGCGGCAAACGCCAGGATGAACCACGGGGAGATCGTGACGATGCCGGCGAGCTTGACGCCAAGCAGCAGGACAATCCCGAAGCCCACGAATCCCCAGCGGGCGCGCGTGTTCGCCAGCACGTATTGGCGCTGCTTGGCGAGTCGTTCCTCGAGGAGCTGCGCTCCGAGACTGATCACATCCGGAATAGGTAGCTGGCTTTCAGGAAGAATCCGTCTCCCGTGCGCGTCAGCCGGCCGAAGTTGAACGGCTCGGGCTCGGTGAGCGAGGTGCCGTACCCGAAGAACACGACCGTGCCGGGCCTTGGCTTGTAGGAGAACAGGACGTCGTTCCGGAACTCGGTGTCGGTGCGGCGCGGTTGCGCAGCGCCGCCCACGACGAGCGAATCGCCGCTGCGCGGATCGCGCAGCGCATCGACCTCCTGCGCCGTGTACTGGCCGACGTAGCGGAAAAAGATGTCGCGCGTGAGCTGATACTCGACTTTCAGCCGCGGGATGTTCGCCGTCGAAAACCAGCTGCCATCTTGCGCGCGGGTCAGGCGCTGGTGGACCCACCGGCCGTCCACCCGCAGCGCCGAGGTCGGCTTCCAGGTGACGCCCACGAACGTGTTGAGCCCGCGCGACTCGGCGGCTTCGGCGAAGATCACCCCGCGGCCAGCGCCGACGTCGCCGTTCACCGTCAACGCCCGGTTGGGCGTGTTGAATCCGATATCGCCACCCCAGAGGTTATAGCGCCCGTGTGGGACGGAGAAGGGGACCAGCGTGCCACCCGCATTCACCTGATAGCTGGCGTAGTCGGGCGGATCGAAGCGCTGATGGTTGTTTTGCCAGTGCGCGCTGAGCCCCCAGCCGCCGCGCAGCGTGAAGAGCCACTGCTCGTTGATGCCGCCCTCGAGCGTGCTGCCGAGATTGAAGAAATCGCGGTAGCGCCACGTCGGCTGGAGCAGGATGAATGTGGTCGCGTTCTCGAGCATCGCGCCCGGTTTGCCGTACCAGGTGAAGCGATTGGCGAACCGGCCCTGGACGACGTTCACGCGATTCACGAACCCGCTGAGCGCCGCGAAGTTGGGACTGATGCCGACCAGCTCGGCGTGATTGCCGTAGGAGTACCCGGTGCGGTCGTAGAGCGTCACATCCCACAGCTCGCCGGACCGCACTCCGGAGCCGGACACGTCTTTCGTCCACGAACCGGCGAACTGCGCATCCGAGAACCAGATCTTTTTCCAAATGAACCGCACATCGGCACCCAACACGCGGTTCCAGGCGTCGCCGGCGATTCGGTCGGTGTACGCCACGCCGACCGTCGAGTTGGCTCCCAGATCGCGCCGCAGTCGCAAGAGGTTTACCAGCGGATGCGGATCGCCCGCCACGCCACCGTTGTCATCGACCGCCCCGATGTAGGCGACCGCCATCGGTCCGACCTTGCCCGTAAGCTTGGCGCCCGCGACGGGGTCGATGATGCGCCGCGTGTAAATCAGCGCATTGGGCGTGTCGAACTGCTCGAGACCCTCGAGGAAGAACGGCCGCTTCTCCGGGAAAAAGAGCGCAAAGCGCTGGTTCACCGTCACCTGGCCGACATCCGCTTCCACCTGCGAGAAGTCGGGGTTCACGGCTCCCGCCGCGCTCAGGTTTTGCGTGATTCCCCAACGCACGTTCACGCCAACCTGCGGGTCGACGTGTTGGTAGCGATAGGTGGACGGTGACACGGGCGCGCCGTCCACGCGTGACGTGAACTCGGGGCTCACGTCCATGACCAGACCGCGGCGCAGCCCCGTGAGTGACTTCAACGTCCCCGATTGAATGAGGAAGCTCGCGCTTGCGCGGACGACGGGCGTCCAGGTGTCCTCGTAGCCGGTGTGCTGCGTCGTGCGGATGAACTGAATGCCCCAATCCTGGGTCGCGCCGCTCTGGTAGCGGAGGCTCTTGAACGGAATCCGCACTTCGACTTCATAGCCCCAGGGAGTAACATGGCCCTGGGACTGATAGACATAGTCGGGATTGAGGTCCACCACGCCATCGAAGCGGAATCCGGCATTCTGGCCGCCCGCGGCGCCGGCGAGCCCCTCGCTGCGGACGCCGTCCTCCTGTGCACCTAACGGGTTGACGGCGAACAGCAGCGCGCGGCGGCGGTCGTTGAAGGTGTCGAGCAGGATCTGCACCTTGTCGTCGGCATCGATGTTGTCGCGGTCGGCGAGCGTCGCGCACACGACGTTGCCGTGCGCTTCGAACGCCCGAATGCCGAAGTACATCGCATCCGGAGCGTAGAAGACGAGCACTTCGGTCGAGTCTTCCGCCGGCCGGCTATCGACGGGACGATACTGCGTGAATCCTTTCAGCAGTGCGGCCTGGCGCCAGACCGGTTCGTCCAGCACGCCGTCGAGCCGAACGACACCCGCCTCGATGCGCGGAATGCGGACCTCGATCTGACGCAGGCGGCCGTCGTAGACCGGCCCCTGATCGCCCGCGGACTGCAGGAATAAGAGGAGAAGGGCAAGCATGAAGACTAAATTAACGTGCGGCGTGGGGCGTGTGGCGTGTCAACGTCTAGTTCGAACCGTCCTTCGAAGCGTCAGCTTGGCCCGTCAACGCCGCACGCCACACGCCCCACGTCTTACTATTCGTATCTCAGCGCCACAATCGGATCGAGACTCGCAGCCCGCCGTGCCGGCCAGATGCCGAAGAACAATCCGACGATCGCGCTGAAGATGAACGCAACCAGGATGGCCAAGAAATTGATCGACGTATTCCAGTGCGCGATCTTCGAGAGCCCTACCGCGCCCAGCACGCCGAACAGAATCCCGATTGCCCCGCCTAACAGGCACAGCACCAGCGCTTCGACCAGGAACTGGAACAAGATGTTGAAGCTCGTGGCGCCCAGGGCTTTCCGGACGCCGATCTCCCGGGTCCGTTCCGTCACCGACACGAGCATGATGTTCATGATGCCGATGCCGCCGACGAGCAGGCTCACCGCCGCGATGCCGGCCAGCAGGTAGGTGAACGTCTCCGTCGTCTGCTGGAACGTGGCGAGAATGTCGGACTGGTTGCGGATCTGGAAGTCGTTTTCGCCGCCCGGCCGGATCTTGTGCTCGCGCCGCAGCACGCGCTCGATCTCGATCATCGCGAGTGTCATCTGCGGCACACTGGCGGCATCGACGGTGATCGACCGCAGCCGGTCCGTGCCCATGATCCGGTAGCGCGCCGTCTGCAGCGGAATGAGGATCTGCTCGTCGGGATTGCCGAATCCCCCCGCCGAACCTTTGGCCGACAGGACGCCGATGATCTCGAACGGTATTCCGCGAATCTGGATTTCCTGCCCGATCATCGCGGCCGGATTCGCGCTGAACATGTCGGGAATGGCGGAGCCGAGCACCGCGTAGCGGCGCCGTCCTTCATCTTCCCCCGCGGTGAACATCCGGCCCGCGGTGAACGTGTAGTTCTTCACGGTGGGATAGTTGGGCGTGGTGCCGACGATGCTCACGTTGCCGTTCTGCCCGCTGCGCTTGATCTGCAGGTTGCGCGTCAGCTCCGGCACGACGCCCTTGACGTAGCGCGCATCGCGGGCCAGCGCGTCCGCGTCGTCCACAGTCACGCTCACGCGCTGGTCGAACATGATCGCAATGCCGCCGCGGAACGATTGTCCCGGATAAATGGACAACAGCGTAGGCCCGAGGGCCGCGATCCGTGCCTGCACCGCCTTCTGCGCGCCCGTGCCGAGCGCGACCATCGTGATGACGGCGCCGACGCCGATGATGATCCCCAGCATCGTCAGGAACGACCGCAGCTTGTTCGCACGGATCGCCTGCAGCGCGACCTGGAAGATTTCGCCGAGGAGCATCTTAGGGCCTGGTCGGCGTCGTTTGCGGCCGCGGCTGCGTCGTCGTCGGCTGCTGCTGCACGCCCGGCAAACCACCGCCGGTGACGTTGCGCATCCGCTGCTGCATGTCGCGCTGCGCGTTCAGGAGCGACGCGCTCGGCAGCACGAGCACGGTATCTTGCTCCGTCAGGCCGCTCAAGACCTCGATGTAATCGAGATCGGTGAGGCCGGTGCGGATCTGCACCGGCGTCGGCTTGCCGTTCTTGAGGGTGAAGACGATGTAGCTCGACTGCTCGCCGGTGGTGCGGCGGAAGCCGCCGCCGCCGGTGCCGCCGCCGCCCCCGCCAGCACGCATCATCATCTGACGCATCGCGGCCATGGCGTTCTGCTCGGCCGGCGTCAGCTCCTGGCCCGACATGCGCTTCTGGTAGGCGGACCGGACCACGGCTTCGGTCACACCCGGCGGTAGCTGGATCGTACGGCCGTCCGGCGTCGTCATCGTGTTACCACCGGCGGCTGCCGTCGAATCGCGTTTGGCCGTGGTATCGCGCCGCGCCGTACCGCCACCCAGCGACGCACTGTCGCGGTTGGTCGGTGTCTGCTGCTGCCGTGCCGCCGCGAGCTGCTGCTGCACGTCGTTCGGATCGAGCCCCAACACCTGCGCCGCCGACGCGACGTCGCGCTGCGTGCGGAGTGCCGCGTTCGGAATCGCGAGCGCGTTGTCCCGGCGGCCGACGTGGATCTCCACCTCGGTGTTCATGCCGGGCTTGAGCAGGTGGTTCGGGTTCGGAATCCGCACGAGCACATTGAACATCGTCACGTTCTGCTGCACCGTCGCCTGCGGCTCGATCTTCAGGACGCTGCCCTCGAACGGCCGATTGGGGTATGCGTCCACCGTGATCGTCGTGAGCAGACCGGGCTGCACCTTGCCGATGTCCGTTTCATCCACGAGGGCGCGGATCTGCACGGTATCGAGGTTCGCCATCTTGAACAGCACCGTCCCGCCGCCCACGTCCGTGGTCGGCGACGAGATCACCGTGCCCAGCTCGACGTTCTTGGCGATGATCGTGCCCGCCAGCGGCGCGCGCAGCTTCGTGTCGTTCATGCGATCGCGCGAATTCTCGAGGTCCGACTGGGCGCGGATCACGGCGGCATTGGCGTTCGCGTAATCCAGCTTGGCGCCGTCGTACTCGGTCTGGGTGATCGCCTGGGCCTTGAACAGCGTGTCGGACCGCGCCAGCTGCGCCTTGGCGTTGTTGAGCTGCGCCTGGGCGACCTGCAGGTTCGCCTGCGACTGCGCCAGGTTATTGCGCGGGATGCGCGGATCGATGGACGCGAGCAGCTGATCCTCTTTCACATCGTCGCCCGTCTGCACGTTCATCCCGATGATCTCGCCGGACGCCTTGGACTTCACGTCGACGGTCAGCACGGGCTCGATGGCGCCCGACGCCGATGCCGACACGACCAGGTTGCGGCGTTCCACCGGAACGGCCTCGTATGATTGCGTGGCCTGCGTCTTATGACAGCCCGCCATGGCGGCGAGCAGCACCGCGGCCGCCGCGGTTCCCCAAAGTTTTGTGTTCACGTCTGACCTTCCATCCTCTCATCGCGCGCGATTTTGCCGTCGTGCAGGTGAATCTGGCGGTGCGCGTGCGCCGCGATGTCATGTTCGTGCGTCACCAGCACGATGGTCTGGCCCGCCTGATGAAGCTCCTCGAAGAGCATCATGATCTCGTTGCCCGTCGCCGAGTCGAGGTTGCCGGTCGGCTCGTCGGCGAGCAGGATGCTGGGCGAATTCACCAGCGCGCGCGCAATCGCGACGCGCTGGCGCTGGCCGCCCGACAGCTCGTTGGGGCGGTGGTCCATCCGGTCCGCGAGGCCGACCTGCGTGAGCGAGCCGGCCGCACGCTCGCGCCGCTCCTTGGCGGACATGCCGGCGTAAATGAGCGGCAGCTCGACGTTGTGCAGCGCGTCGGCGCGCGGCAGCAGGTTGAACGTCTGAAACACGAACCCGATTTCCTTGTTGCGGATCCGCGCCAGCTCGTCGTCGCTGAGATCGCTCACCTTCTGCCCGTTCAGCCAGTATTCCCCGGCGGTCGGCGTGTCGAGACAGCCGATCAGGTTCATCAGGGTCGACTTGCCCGATCCCGACGGGCCCATGATCGCGACGAATTCATTCTTCTTGATCTGGATGTCCACGCCGCGCAGGGCGTGTACGACCTCCGCGCCCATCACGTACTCGCGCGTCAGGTGATGCGTGAGGATGACGGTGTCGGGGGTCGGCGTGTCGCCGGTGCGGAACAGCATCGCCTGTGTGACAGTCATAGTGTCCGTCCCACGACCGCCTCGACCTGCGCGCGGGCGATCAGGTAGTCGAAGCGAACCTGCACGAGGTTCTGTTCTGCCGTCGTGAGGGCGCTTTGCGACGTGAGGAGATCAAGAATGGTCGCCGCGCCGACGCGGTAGCGCTCGTTCTGGACCCGTAGGTCCTCCGTGGCGGCGGCCACGTTGGTCTGGGCGATGTCGATCTTTTCGTAGGCAGTGGCAAGCGCTGCCAACTGCTGGGTGAGTTGGGCGCTGACTTGGCGACGCGTATCCGCCGCCTTTGCGTCTGCCACATCCCGGGCGACCGCCGCCGAGCGTAACGACCTCTCGCGCGAGAACCCGTTGAACAACGTCCAGCTGACGCTGAACCGCACGCTCCAGCCGCTGAGGTAGG
>QHUE01000223.1 GCA_003221825.1 Gemmatimonadota bacterium | reverse complement strand
CGTTTTCGGATGGACGTTTGGAGTATTCGATACGGCACGGCCCGGCGTCGCAGAGATTCGGAGACGCGTTCGCAAGCGGCTGCGGCCGGGGGCGATTGTCCTGCTGCACGACGGCGATGGATACGATCCTGAAGGGGATCGGATGCAGACGGCACAGGCGCTACCGGGAATTATCGAGGACGCTCGGGGCCGCGGTTACGAGTTCGGGTCGCTGAGCGAACTGCTAGGCAATCACTCCTGAGGGGGCAGATCGGGCACTTGGGCTTTCGCGCCGTACATACCAGCGCGCCAAGCTCCATCAGCGCTTGATTGAATCTCCAGGCCCGTTTACCGTCCTTCGGAAGGAGTCTCGACGCCAGCTCCCACAATTCCGCATTCCGCATTCCCACTTTCGCATTTCCGAAGACTCGAGTCAGAACCCGACGGACATTCGTATCGACCGTGGGCACCGGTTTCTCGTACGCGAAGCACGCGACTGCGCCCGCTGTGTACCGGCCGACACCGGGAAGTGTCCGTAAGTCCTCAGGGTCATCCGGTATCCGGTATCCGGTTTCCGCTACTTGTTTGGCGAGGGCATGGAGATTAGCGGCCCGGGCATAGTAACCCATGCCGTGCCAAGCTTCGCGAACGGTCTTGGGACGCGCTCGGGCCAGCTTGTCGATGGTTGGAAATCGCTTGAGAAAGCGCGGGTAGTAGTCCAGAACCCTGCTTACCTGCGTCTGCTGCAGCATGAACTCCGACACGAGGATGGCATAGGGATTGCGCGTTTCGCGCCACGGAAGGACGCGCGCGTTGCGCTTGTACCAGGCTAACAGCTTGCGCGTGAAGCTCATAGCCACACAAGATACAGGCCAATGAGAGCATTCACTGCCGCCCTCGACCTGCGGCGATATGTCGGGCGGTGGTCCTTGCGCAGCGCCAGCCACGCGGGGCGCTTCTTTTTTATGGTGCTGGACCTGGTGCGCGGGATCCTGGAGTGGCGCGTCTGGCTCCCTCGCACCCTCGACCAGACCATCGCCGTGGGCTACGGTAGCATGTTTATCGTGTTGCTGGTGGCAGGTTTCGCCGGGGCTGTGACCAGCCTTCAGGCCGGCTACCAGTTCACGGGCCAGCTCCCCCTCTATGTGGCTGGGGGGATCATCTCGGAATCGATGATTCTGGAGCTGGGCCCCGTTTTAACGGGGCTCATCCTGGCGGGCCGGATCGGTGCGCGCTACGCCGCGGAGCTGGGGAGCATGAGAGTCACGGAGCAGATCGACGCGCTCGAGAGCCTGGGCCGCTCCCCGGTCACCCACCTCCTGCTTCCCCGGATTCTCGCTGGGATCGTTGCGATACCGGTGCTGGTGATGCTGGCCAACGCGTTCGGCATCGTGGTGGGGTATATCACCGCCCGGTCGTCGCTGGGCCTGACCTACGCCGACTTCGAGTTCGGCGCGCGCTATTTCTTTCGGCCGCTCGACTTGTGGTACTCGCTGATCAAGTCGTTCGCGTTCGCCGGGGCGGTCACGATCATTCCCTGCTACATCGGCTTCAACACGCAGCAGGGCGCCGAGGGAGTCGGCCGGGCGACCACGCAGGCCGTGGTGGCGGCATCGGTCACGGTACTGATGCTCGACACGATTCTCACGAAGATCATCCTCGGGACCGCGAAATGAGCATCGAGCTCAAGCGGGTCTCCAAGCGCTTCGTGGACAACGTCGTGCTCGACGGCGTCGACTTCTTCGTGGCCGAGGGCGAAACGGTCGCGCTGCTCGGTCCCTCGGGTGTCGGCAAGAGCGTGCTGCTCAAGCATATCATCGGCCTGATCAAGCCCGATGCGGGCGAGGTGTGGGTCGACGGGCAGCAGGTGCCGTTGCTGGGCCGCAAGGCGCTGGCGCTCCTGCGCAGCCGTATCGGCTACGTTTTTCAGAACGGCGCGCTGTTCGATTCGATGGACGTATTCGAGAACATCCGGCTCGGCATCACCGACGAAGAGCAGAACGCCGACAAGGACTATTGCATTCAGCGGGTCAGGGAATGCCTGCGGCTCGTGAACCTGAATGAGGACGTGGGCGGCAAGTTTCCATCGGAGCTGTCGGGCGGGATGCGCAAGCGGGTGGGGATTTCCCGGGCCATTGCCGGAAAACCGGTATACTTGCTGTACGACGAGCCGACGTCCGGCCTCGACCCCGTGAATGCCGACGTCATCGATTCGCTGATCGAGCGGTTGCAGGACGAGATCGGGGTGACCAGCGTCGTCGTGACGCACGATGTGCGCGGCGCGTTTCGCGTCGCCGACCGGATCGCGCTGCTGTCCAAGGCGAAGATCCGCGCCGTCGGGACCGCTGAGGAGATTATCGCGTCCAAGGATCCCGTGGTACAGCAGTTCCTGGAGCGGGACCTCGAGATGGCGGTAATCCAGGCGAATGAGGTCCCGACAGCGGAAAGGCGAATAGGCGGGCGATAATGGACCTTACGTACAAGCAGGAAGTTGGAGTCGGGGCGATCGTGCTCGTCGGCGCCGCCGTCTTTCTCGTCTCCATGTTCTACTTCACGGGGCGGTCGCTGCGCACCGGCGGCATCACCGTGGACGTGATGTTCGAGAGCGTCGCCGGGCTGAAGCAGGGCGATCCCGTGCTCGTCTCCGGCGTGAAGAAGGGCCGGGTCGCGCGCGTCGCGCTCGAGCGGGTGAAGAGCGTGCGCGTCACGCTCGAGCTGTCGAAGGACGTGGCGCCGCACATCGACGCGAGCGCCGCCGTCGGCGCGATGGACCTGTTCGGCGCCAAGTTCATCGACTACAACCCCGGCGCGCGCGAGGAGGTGTTGGCGCGCGGGCGCAGCATCTCGGGAACGAGTACGCCCGACATCGCCGGTGTGGCGCAGGGCGTCGCCAACCGCGCCAACGAGCTGATGGAGAACGCGGCGAATATCGTGTCCGACCGGCTGGGCGAGGACATTCACAACACGCTGCTCGTGACGCAGCGCGCGATGAGCACGCTGTCGGATATGCCGGAGGGGCCGTTCATCAAGCAGACGACCCGGACACTGCAGGCGACCGAGCGGGTGATGCAGCGGGTGGACTCGATGCTCGGCTCGGGGACGGGCCGCAACGTCGATTCGATTTCCACGAACCTCGCCAAGCTCACGACACATCTCACGCATACGACGGTACAGCTCGATACGCTGCTCAGCAGGATGAATCGCGGCGAAGGGACGCTCGGGAGGATGGCGGCGGATACGATGATGTATCATGACCTGCACGAGCTGTCGGTTTCATTGACTACTCTTTTGACCGACCTTAAAGAACATCCCGACAAATACATGAAGCCTGGCCTGGTGAGGGTAAAGCTGTTCTAACCGTCACCTTTCTGGGAACCTCCGCTGCCAGGCCCACCGTCGAGCGAAATGTGAGCGGCCTGGCGATCCACCGGGAAGGTGAAACCCTCCTGTTCGAATGCGGGGAAGGCACCCAGCGCCAGATGATGCGCTACGGGGTGAGCTTCGCGCTGAGCGAAATCTTCTTCACCCATTTTCATGCCGATCATTTTCTTGGCGTCATCGGGTTGATCAGAACGCTCGGCCTGCAAGGCCGCCCCGAGCCGTTGCTCTTGTACGGCCCCAAAGGCGCGAAGAAAGTCTTGACCACGGCCATGCAGCTGGGCGTGGAACGGGTCCCCTTTCCCGTCGAGATCACGGAGGTAAAAGCGGGGGATACCATCGGGAAGCGGGATGGCTACGACATCTGTGCGTTTCCGACCGAACACGGCGGCGGTCCGTCGCTCGGCTATGTCCTTAAGGAGCATGTTCGGCGTGGGCGCTTTGACGTCGAGAAAGCGAAAGCGGCTGGAATCCCGGAAGGTCCACTCTGGGGCAAGCTCGCCAAAGGTGAGACCGTCGAGCTGGCTGATGGCCGACAGCTGACGGCTGATGGCTTCGTGGGGCCGGCCCGTCCGGGCCGTTTAGTGGCGTTCACGGGTGACACGAGACCATGCGCCGCAACCGTTGATGCTGCGCAGGGCGCGGATCTGTTGATTCACGAGGCAACGTTCGGCGACGAAGAGCGCGATCGCGCCCGCGACACCGGCCATTCGACCGCGAAGGAGGCGGCGCAGGTCGCGCTCGCGGCCGAGGCCAAGCGGCTCGTGCTCTCGCATGTTTCAGCGCGCTACTCGATCAGCGCCGATGAGCTGGTGCGCGAAGCGCGCGAAGTCTTTCCCAACGCGAGTGTGGCAAAAGACGGATTGGAAGTGGACGTGCCGTTTGCCGAGTGAAACAGTCTATAAGTTCGATCGGTTCGGCTACAGCAAGACGCAGAACGACTTGCTGTGGCAGGCGGGGTTAACCGTAAAGATGTAGCGACATCACCGCACTTCGTGGGGCGGGAGACTATATTCCCCGCCCCATGGGACCGGTTTCATTTACGTATTCGGCCAGCGTTCCGGCACCGATCGACAAGGTCTTCGCGTTGATTGCCGACCCACTCAGAATGCCTGAGTGGTTACCACGCTGCATCGCAGTGAAAGCCACGACCAACGATCGAGTGGGTAAGGGCGCCCGCTACAAGCTCACCTTCCAGCGCGACACGAGCCGCCACGAGGCGGTCGTCGAGATCATCGACTACTCGGCCCCGCACACATTCGGGTGGGTCGAGATCTATCATCGGGCGGGCTCCAAGACCTTTTTCGCTCTTGGCTTCGAGGGTGGATCGACCAAAGTTTCGCTCAAGCACATCTGGCACCCGTCAGGCTTTCGCTCGTGGCTGAACGGCCAGTTCTACCGCCGGCGCAATGCGCACCGCATGTTCGAGGGGCTGATCAACAATCTCCGGAAGGCGTTGACCCGCTGAGCTATGCTCACTGGCCGCGGCGCTCCCTTCACCACGAAACTCATCGCCGTAGTTCTCTCGGTGGCCGCGCTCGCGTTGGGCCGAGAGTTCTTCATTCCGCTCGCGCTGGCACTGTGCTTTCAGGCGCTGCTGACCCCGATCGTGCGTGGGCTCGGACGACTGGGGCTCCCCGCGCCGGCGGGCGCCGCGATCGTGGTGCTCGGCGCGCTCGCGGTGTTCGTCGTCGGGGGTTGGGCGTTGTCGGGGCCAGTCAGTGCGTGGGTGAACAAGGCACCGTCGGACATCGCAACCGCGCGGCGGAGGCTGCGCGAGATCGGCCGCCCGCTCGGCAGGTTGACCGACGCGGCCTCGGGGACGCCCGCGGTCAATCCACCGGCTGCGGCGCCTAACGCTCCGGCACCGCTCCCAGCGCCCCCGCCGGCCCAGTCGCTCTTCGCCCAGTTGCTCGGACATGCGACCACGCTCGTCGTGGGGCTGCTCGAGGTCATCGTGCTGGTTTATCTGATGCTTGCGGCGGGGAACATGCTGTTTCGCAAGTTGGTGAAGCTGTTGCCGCGCCCCGATGAATTGCGGACGGCGACCGACATCCTGAACAAAACCGAGTCGATTGTGGCGAAGTATCTCCGGGTCACGGCGCTCATCAACGTGGGGCAGGGCATCGCCGTCGGTCTCGCCATGTGGGCGATCGGCATGCCCGATCCATTCATCTGGGGCCTCATGACATTCGTGCTCGAGTTTGTGCCGTACCTGGGGGGCGCGATCAATGTCGGGCTACTGCTGATCAGCGGCTTCTCGGTTTTCTCGGGGTTGGGGCAGGTGCTGCTCGCGCCGGCCATCTATCTCGTCATCAGCACGCTCCAAAACAACGTGGTCTCGCCCTATGTCTACGGCAATCGCCTCAAGCTGAACCCGCTTGCGGTGATGATTTTTGTGCTGTTCTGGTGGTTCATCTGGGGGATCCCGGGTGTATTCCTCTCTATCCCGATCGCCGCGACATTGAAGGTGCTGGGCGATCAGTTGCCGCGACTCTCGCCGCTGGGCGAGTTGCTTGGAGAATAAAGGGGGAATGGTTACTTTTCCGGCCCTTCGGGGCTGTAGCTCAGCTGGGAGAGCGCCTGGATCGCACCCAGGAGGTCAGGGGTTCGAGCCCCCTCAGCTCCACTAACGATGCCCCTTGGTGTAACTGGCAACACGCCTGACTCTGGATCAGGAGAGTCCTGGTTCGATCCCAGGAGGGGCAACTCGAAGCGCGATGCGACGTTAAGTCGTGTCGCGCTTCGACCGTTTTAGACCCTCTTTTCGGGCTGGTCAGGAGAGCTCTGTTCGAGGGACAGATCGAATTCTAGGCGCCACATGATG
>QHUE01000222.1 GCA_003221825.1 Gemmatimonadota bacterium | reverse complement strand
GTTCACGTCGTTCGGCGGCAGTCTCGCGCTGCTGTCCGGCGACGATGGCGAGTTCGGCGTCGAGGTTTCGCGTTACGGCGATCTCTCGAGCAACAGCTGCGTGCGCCAGATGACCTTCGTCGGGCTCGCGTCGAACTACTATCCCATCGGTGCGAAAGGCGTCGCGCCATTCGCGTCAACCGAGGTCGGGCTGGCGCGGGTCCTCGACCAGGACCCGTTGCTCGCGCCGCTGGGCTGCAACACCTCCGCCCAGACGACCAATGAGCTTGGCTTGGGGTTCGGTCTCGGCGTGCGCGTGAATCTTGGCACGCAAGCCGCGGCGCTCTTCGAAGGACGGTTCTTTCAAGTCCCGAACAGCGCCATTAAAGCGCTCGAAGGGCGCGCCAACGTGTCGTTCGCGTTCGGGAGTGCGAACAAGAAAACCCAATTGTTGAACGGCACCCTCGGGCCGGCCGTCGGCGTGCTGACCCCCCTCAGTGGCCCCCTCGAAGGTCGCGGCCCGACGGTTGGTGTCCGCTTCCGCCGTGACCAAAAAAAGGGCGGGTCGCTCGGCTTGCAGATCGACTATGCGCCACTGCGCGTCCGAACCGGCTGCTCGGCCAATTGTGATCCGTACGCGATCCTGTTTGCCCCCGGATATGAGCCGTCGCTGCATCCGGCCTGGGGACGCCTGTACGCCGAGCTCGGGGTGTTGCTCGCGGGGTTCCCGCAGATCGGTGATGATCGCGGCGTTGCCCAGGGTGCGCACGGCGGTCTCGGCGCCGACATCTTCAGTGGCCGGACTCTGATGGCCAACGTCAACGCGCGGGTCTTGTGGATGCAGCGCAATGATCCGAACAATCGCAATGCATTCATCGTCCAGGTGGGTGCCAGTCTGAGCCCACGGCTGGAGCACCAGACGAGCCATTGAATCCCGACAACGTCTCTCGCATATTGCTCCCATGCGCGTGACAACCTGGGCGGAATACGGTCTGATCGTTTCGATTCATCTGGCCAGGCGCGCGGGCGAAGGTCCCGTCGCCGCCCGCGAATTATCGGAGCAGGAACGCCTGCCGCATGACTACGTCGAACAGATCCTGTTGCGGCTGCGCCGGGCCGGCCTGGTGGAGTCGGTGCGCGGAGCCCGCGGCGGCTATTTGCTCGCGCGCCCGGCCCAGTCGGTGAGCGTGAAGGACGTCATCGAGGCATCAGAGCACGTGACCTTCGAGGTGAACTGCGATCTGCACCGTGTGGACGATGAGCGCTGCGATCCGGCGACCGCCTGCAGCATTCGTCCCGTCTGGCGCCTGCTCGAGCGCCGTATCAACGAGGTGCTCGCCGGCGTATCACTCGCCGACCTGCTGCATGCCGAGCCACAAGTGTACCAGATCGCCGGGGTAGCATCCGGAAATTGATCCCGCTGTCGCATGAGGAGCTGCTGCGCTACTCGCGGCACCTCACCCTTCCTGATGTCGGTCTCGACGGCCAAGCGAAGCTCAAGGATGCCCGCGTGATGTTGGTCGGCGCGGGGGGTCTCGGATCTCCGGCGGCCCTGTATCTGGCGGCGGCGGGCGTAGGAACGATCGGTCTCGTCGACTTTGACCTCGTCGATCGCAGCAATCTGCAGCGGCAAATCCTCCACGGCACATCGGACATCGGCACGCCGAAGACCGACTCCGCCCGTGCGCGTCTGCACGACATCAACCCCCACGTCGCCGTGGAGACGTTTGCCGCACGCCTCAGCTCGGCGAATGCACTCGACATCCTGCGAGACTTCGATATCGTCGTCGACGGGTCCGACAATTTCCCGACCCGCTATCTCGTCAACGATGCCTGTGTGTTCCTCGGCAAGCCCAACGTGTACGGCGCGGTCTTTCGGTTCGACGGGCAGGTCTCGGTGTTCTCCGCGAAGGAGGGTCCGTGCTATCGCTGTCTCTACGCGGAGCCGCCGCCGCCCGATCTCGTGCCCTCGTGCGCGGAGGGTGGCGTCCTGGGCGTGCTGCCGGGGATCATCGGGTCGCTGCAGGCGCTGGAAGCGATCAAACTGATCGTCGGGTTCGGCGAGCCGTTGATCGGCCGTCTCGTGCTCTTCGACGGTCGCCGGATGCAATTTCGGGAGCTGGCGCTCGAAAAGGATCCCGACTGCCCGGTGTGCGGTGCGAATCCGACCGTGACCGCGTTGATCGATTACGAGGCGTTCTGCGGAGGCGGCGAAGGAGGAGGGGGGATGGGGGAAGGGGCTGAGATTAGTGCGGCTGAGTTGCAGCTCGAGCGTGGCCGCAAGCCCGACCTCGTATTGCTCGACGTGCGCGAGCCCCGCGAGGCGCAAATCGCGCGCATCGAAGGAGCCCGCCACATCCCACTGCGCGAGCTACCGGGGCGCCTGTCCGAGCTGCCGGGGCACAGCGAGATCATCACGCTGTGTCATCACGGTCAGCGCTCGCTCAAGGCGCGCGAGATTCTCAAAGGGGCGGGATTCGCGAACGTGCGGAGCCTCGCGGGAGGGATCGATGCGTGGGCGCGGGAAGTGGATCCGGGGGTACCGCGATACTGAGTGCCGAAGGGGGGACTCGAACCCCCACGGGCTTGCGCCCACTGGCTCCTGAAGCCAGCGCGTCTACCAGTTCCACCACTTCGGCCGGGACTTTTGCGGAACGGCAATCTAGATTGTTGTATAACCCCAAGTCAATGCGTATCTTGCCGACGTCATCGTGGAAAAAGTCTCGATCGCCAGAAACCCGCGCGCCCGGCATGACTACCACCTCCTGGAAACCTGGGAGGCCGGACTCGTCCTCACCGGGACCGAGGTCAAGTCGCTGCGTGACCGCAAGGCGAGCTTGAGTGAGGCCTACGCCCATGTCCGCAATGGTGAGGTCTGGCTGGAAGGAATGACGATTTCGCACTACGGACCGGGCAGCTACAACAATCCTCCGCCGGCTCGTTCCCGCAAACTCCTGCTGCACAAACGCGAAATTCGCAAACTGCTCGGAGCGACGACGCAGAAGGGTCTCACGGTCGTTCCGCTCGAGGTCTACTTCAAGGACGGCTTGGCCAAGGTCGCGATCGCGCTCGCCAAAGCGAAGAAAGCGCACGACAAGCGGGAGGACCTGAAGCGGCGCGTCGCCGAGCGGGAGATGGCACGCGTGGTGAAGGGTAGAAGGACATGATGTTCCTTGTGCTCCTGGCAGCCTTGATCCCGCAGCAGGTCCTGATCGCGACCTCGCGCGGCCAGGCCAGCATTCCCGTGACGAACGAAGCGGGGACGGCGGCCGTGGCGGCGGTGTTGCTGGCGCAGCCGCTCGGTCTGACCGTGTCGCTCGATGGTTCCGCCGCGCGGGTCACGCTGGGCACGCGCGTCTTCGACTTCGATGTGGGCGCACCATTCTTCCGTTGCGACAGTGCCGCCTTTCCGCTGGTCGGCGCGCCCTACATCGCGCGCGATACGCTGTTCCTGCCGTTGCACTGGCTGACCGACTACGTCCCGCGCCTCGCGCGCCGGTATCGCTGGGATCCGGTGCTGGCCCGCCTGGACGAACGGCCGGCGCTCGCGCCAACCACCGCCGCGCCGACAGCGAATCCGATCACCGGCCTGCGGCTCGCCCACACCATCGTCGTCGATCCGGGGCATGGCGGGATCGATCCCGGGAACCCCGGGCTCACGCTGCCGCGCGGGATCACCGAAAAGGACATCACCCTCGGCATCGGCAAACTGCTGAGCGCCGAGCTGGTGCGGCGCGGTCTGAATGTCGTGCTCACGCGCGCGACCGATACGCTGATCGATCTGGCGAGCCGCCCACTGTTCTGCCGAGCCGACTGCGATCTGTTCGTGAGCATTCACGTGAATTCGATGCCCGCAGGACGCCGGCAGACTCAGGTGAATGGCGTAGAGACCTACTTCGTCTCCGACGCGAAGACTGAAGATCAGAAGCGGGTGGCGCAGATGGAAAACGATGCGCTCCGTTTCGAGACCTCCAGCACGGGGACCGGCGGACCGCTGGGATTCATCTTGAACGACCTGCAGCTCAATGAGTATCTCCGTGAGTCGGCGCGTCTGGCAGAGCTGGTGCAGGGCAAGGTCGCGGCTATCCATCCCGGCGAAGACCGCGGTGTGCAGCAGGGTCCGTTCCTCGTCCTCGCGGCAGCGCGTCGTCCCTCCATCCTCGTCGAAACCGGCTTCGCAACCAATCGCGGGTCGTACAACGCCATGTGGAATGCGGAGCAACATGCCAGGGATGCCCGCCGCCTCGAGCAGCTCGGTCAAACCGCCGAGGCGCGCGCCCAGTGGGCGCAGGCGGCGGCGAAGGCCCGGGCAGGGCGAACCGCGAAGGCGTTGGTGCTGCAGGCGGAAGGGCTGGCCTACTCGGGGTCGTGTCAGGATGCCGCCACGCCGCTCGCGCGCGCGCAGGGCAGCCTCACCGAGGTCGCGCTGCGCGAGCGCATGGACCTGGCGGACGCCGTATGCGCACTCGCCGCCGGTGACCTCGCGCGCGCGGACGCCGCGCTCGCGATGCCGCTCGCGTCCAGGAATGCCGAGCGCCGCTCGCGCGCCGAGTTCGTCGCCGGGCAGGCCGCCCTGGTGCGGTGGGACTACGACGCAGCCATCGTGCATTTCAATCGCTCACGCGTGCCAGGTGCCGCTGGCCGGGCCCTCGTCGGCCAGCAGCGGGCCCTGATCACGCGGGCCGCGCAGCTCGCCGACTTGAAGCCGATCGCAGCCGAGCTGAGCCGGCTGCGGAGCGGCGCGAGCGGAACCGAGGACGCCAGTCACCTGGTCGATCTGCTCACACAGGTGCTGGCAGTCGCGGAGACACCGGGCGCCCGCTTCCGTGTTGCAGAATTGGCGCGGGATTCGTTGCAAGCGCCGGCGCTCGCCGGCCGACTGTTTCTGGAGACGGCCACGGGCGACACCGCATCGCTGTTCGCGCCCAAGGCACTGATCGCCGCGTTGAGTGTGCTGCCCGACCGCCGCGATTCGATCGTCGCGCTCCTCGACGCGCGCTACGCCGCATCTCCCTATACACGGGCGTTCCACGGCGACCCGAGTGTGGCCTACGTCGCGGCCGAGGATTCGCTCGCGCGGGAGATGGGGATGCACGTCGCGCGCGGTGCCGCGGTGCCCGCCGGCGCGCGGCTCCAGGTCCTCCCCCGCGAACCCCCGCCTCCAACTCCCGGCCGGCGCGGTCCGCCGGTCGACCGGCCGTGAGCGCGGTAGAGCTGTTCGGCACCACCTTCCAGAACCCGATCCTCCTTGCTGCTGGCACCGCCGGCTTCGGCTGCGAGTTGGATCACGTCCTCGATCTCGATTCACTCGGCGGCATCGTCACCAAGGCCGTCACGCCTGAGCCACGGCAGGGTCATCCCGCGCTGCGCGTCGCCGAGTTCCGCGGGGGGATGCTGAACGCGGTGGGATTGGCGAATCCGGGCGTCGAACGCGTGGCCGAGCACGAGCTGCCGTGGCTCGCGCAGCGCCTGGCGCGCGCGCGGATCATCGTGAACGTCGCCGGCGCGACGGTCGCGGACTACGTGCGGGTGATCGAACGACTCACACCGCTCGCCGCGATCACGGCGTTCGAAGTGAATGCGTCGTGTCCCAACACCCAGGCCGGTGGCCTGGAGTTCGGCGCCGAGCCGGCCAGCCTGGCCGAGCTGGTGCGCGCGTGCCGGCAGGTGTCCACGCGGCCGCTCGCGGTTAAATTGTCGCCAGTGCTCCCCGACATCCCGGCCATGGCGCGCGTCGCACGCGATGCAGGTGCGGAGGCGGTGTCGCTGGTCAACACCATGCCGGGTCTCCTCGATAAGCGGCTGGGCAATGGCAGCGGCGGGTTGAGTGGCCCCGCGCTCCTGCCCATCGGTGTGCTCGCGACCCGCCGCGTGCACGAGCTCGTCGGCATGCCGGTGATCGGTGTGGGTGGTGTTCGCAACGTCGCCGACGCTCGCGAATACCTCGCCGCGGGTGCCGCGCTCGTGGCCATCGGAACGGCGGCGCTCGCGGATCCGCGGGTCCCGGAGCGCATCGCCCGGGAGCTGGCGCGTGGCTGAGCTGATCGTCGCGTTCGATCTGCCCAACGGGCGCGAGGCGCTGGCACTGGCCGAACGTTTGCCGGGTCTGCGGTGGGCGAAAATCGGCGCTGTACTGTTTGGGCGCGAGGGCCCGTCACTCGTCGCGGAATTCACGCGGCGCGGTATCCGCGTCTTTCTCGATCTCAAGTGGCACGACATTCCGAACATCGTGGCGAGCGCCGTGAGCGCGGCCCGTGAGCTCGGTGTGTCGATGACGACGGTGCATTGCCTGGGCGGGCGCGCCATGCTGACCGCCGCAGCCCACGCTGCGGGCTCCGATCTTGCGCTCGTCGGCGTCACGGTACTGACTTCGCACGACGCCGCCGAGCTCGAGGGGGTGTTGGGCCGCGGCGTGCCCGATGTCGGCTTCGAGGCCGAGCGACTCGCGCGGATGGCGTTGCAGGCGGGGTTGCGCGGCGTCGTCACCTCGGGGCAGGAGGTGGGTCTGCTGCGTGAAGCGCTGGGTCCCGATCCGTGGATCGTCGTTCCCGGCATTCGCGCCCAAGGTGACGCGGCCGGCGATCAAGTTCGGACCATCGAACCGGCCGAAGCCGTGCGCCGCGGCGCCACCCATCTGGTGGTCGGCCGCCCGATCACCGGGGCACGCGATCCCGTCGCCGCTTATCAGCGCCTGGTCGAAGCGCTCGACTGAGGGGTATCAGGCAATCCCATGCGAACGGCCTGGCTCTCCCTATCCGCGCTGGCGCTGCTGCCGATCCCGGCGCGGGGCCAAGCCACGCTGTCCGATGCCGCGGCCCGTGCCAAGGCGGCGTGGTCCGCGCACGACCCGCAGGCGCTCGTCGGCCAGAGCTCGAACATCGTGTTGCAGATCCCTGGCGCCGACCCGTCGTCACCCCTGGAGCGGCCTCAGGCCGTGGAGCTGTTGCGGCGCTACTTTCGGCCCGCCGAGGAGCGCGGACTCGACGTGACGGCGATCCGTGAGGTGGAGCCGGGCAAAGGGTTTGTAGAGCTGGCCCGCCACTACGTCGTCGCCGGAACCGCGGAATTGCGACGCGAAACGTTGTTTCTCGGCTACCGTTTGATCGGCCGGGAATGGCGTCTCGTGGAACTGCGGAGTGCCCCGTAATCGATTGTCGTGTGGCCCCTTGCGTGAAGTTCCCACCCCGTCTATTGTTCACGGCTCAGCCAGAATATTTGTCACTTTTCCGGAGCCGCCTGTTGAAGGTACGTTCGAGCGTGCGCCCCATCTGCGAGCACTGCAAAGTCGTGACGCGCCGGGGCGTGATTCGCGTGATCTGCAAGCGTAACCCCAAGCATAAACAGCGGCAGGGTTAGGGAGAGGCATGGCTCGTATTGCAGGCGTGGATTTGCCGCGCGATAAAAAAATCCAGTACGCACTTCCGTACATCTTCGGCATCGGTCCCAGCAACTCGGTCAAGATTCTCGCGGAGACGGGCATCAGCCCGGACGCGCGGGTGCGCGATCTGCGCGACGCCGAGGTCGCCCGGCTGCGCCAGGTGATCGAGCGGGACTACAAAGTGGAAGGCGCGCTCCGCACGGAAATCGCGATGAACATCAAGCGGTTGATGGACATCGGAACGTATCGCGGGGGCCGCCATCGCAAGAATCTGCCGGTGCGCGGCCAGCGCACAGCACGCGCGGCGGGCGCGAAGCGCGCCAAGAAAGTCGTCGAGGCGGAAGGCATCGCACACGTCACCGCGACGTTCAACAACACGCTCATCACGATCACCGACCTGCAGGGCAACGCGATCACCTGGGGCTCGTCCGGCAAAGCTGGGTTCAAGGGCTCCAAGAAGTCGACGCCCTTCGCCGCCACCGTGGCGGCCGACCAGGCGGCGAGCGAAGCATTGAACCTCGGCGTGAAGCGTGTGCACGTGCGCGTGCAGGGTCCCGGCTCCGGCCGCGAGTCCGCCATTCAGGCGCTCGCCAGCGCGGGGCTGCAAATCCGGTCGATCCGCGACGTGACGCCGATTCCGCACAACGGGTGCCGCCCGCCCAAGAAACGGCGGGTTTGACGCATGGCACGCTACACGGGTCCCGTCTGCAAGCTGTGCCGGCGCGAAGGCACCAAGCTGTTTCTCAAGGGCACGCGCTGCCTGACTGAGAAATGCGCGGTCGAGCGGCGCGCCTACGCGCCGGGGCAGCACGGCCAGTCGACCGGGCGGCGTCGCAAGGCGTCGGAGTACGCGAAGCAGCTGCGTGAAAAACAGAAGGTGAAACGGATCTACGGACTCTCCGAGCGCCAGTTCCGCAACATCTTCGAGCGCGTGCTGAAAGAGCCCGGCGTCACGGGCGAGGCGCTGCTCGTCGCGCTGGAGAGCCGGCTGGACAACCTCGTGTACCGGATGGGCTTCGCGACGTCGCGCAAACAGGCGCGCCAGCTCGTGCGGCACCGCCATATCCTGGTCAACGGCCGCGTGCTGGACATTCCGTCCTATCGCGTGCGGCTGGGCGAGGAAGTGAAAGTCGCCGATGCGAGCCGCGAGCTCGTCTTGGTGAAGGTCGCGCTCGAGCAGTTTGGGCGTGGACAACCCGTTTCGTGGATCCAGGTGGACACTGACAAAGTGCTGGGCCGGATGACCGAGCGGCCGACCCGCGACGCCATTCCGATCGCGGCACAAGAACAGTTAATCGTCGAGCTCTATTCCAAGTGATTACGACACTTGATTTGACGGGGTTGGTCCGGCCGCACCTGGTCGAAATGACCAAGCGTGAGGACAACCCGAATTCCGCCGAGTTCCGGCTCCAGCCGTTGGAGCGGGGCTACGGCTACACACTGGGCAATTCACTCCGCCGGCTGCTGCTCTCCTCGCTGCGCGGTGCCGCGGTCTGGGCATTTCGCATCGACGGCGTCGTGCACGAGCATCAGACCATTCCGGGCGTCGTCGAGGACGTGCATCAGATCATCCAGCGTCTCAAGCAGCTGACGCTGGTGCTCGCGCCCGAAGTCGACGAGGCCGTCCTCCGCTTCAAGGTGGAGAAAGCCGGTCCCGTCTACGCGCGCGATCTCGAGCAGCACGGGTCGGTGTCGATCGTGAATTCCGAGCAGCTGCTCTTCACGGTGCAGGACGACCGCGACATCTCCGGCGAGCTGTACGTGAACAAGGGCCGCGGCTACGTCGAGGCGGAGCAGCATCCCGTCGATCGCACGCTGGCGGTGGACGTCGTACGGATCGACTCGATCTACAATCCGGTGCGCCGCGCGAACTTCACCGTGGCGGAGACGCGCGTCGGGCAGCGCACCGACTACGACCGGCTCACGCTGACCGTCGAGACGAACGGCACGATCTCGCCCGAGGACGCGGTGGCGTATGCCGCGGCGCTCGCGCAGGAGCACTTCCGCTTCTTCGTCGACTTCGGCAAGGTGCCGATCGTCCCCGGTGAACCGGAGGGGGCCGGCAACGGCGGGTCTGAAGGCGGCCGGCTGCGCGACGTGCTGAGCCGCGCCATCGACGACGCCGGGCTGTCGGTGAGGTCCGTGAACTCGCTCAAGAACTCGAACATCCGGACGCTCGGCGACCTGGTGCGCTACAAGGAAGACGATCTCCTGAAGGTCAAGAACGTCGGCGAGAAGGCGCTGGGTGAAATCGCCGAGCTGCTGCGTCGTGAGGGCTTGAACTTCGGGATGCAGCTCGAGGAGACGGCCGGCGGCGAGATCCGGATCATCGATCCGGGCAGCGCGCCGCTGGCGCAGCTCACGGGGACCGAGGACGAGTAATGCGGCACCGCGCCAAGGGACGGCAGCTCTCGCGCACGTCGAGCCACAAGAAGGCGACGCTGAATAACATGGCGACGAGCCTCTTCCTGCACGGCGGCATCCAGACGACCGAGGCGAAGGCGAAGGAGCTGCGTCCGTTCGCGGAGCGGCTGATCACGCTCGCGCGCCGCGGCGACTTGCACGCGCGCCGGCTCGTCGAGCGCCGCCTCAAGGACAAGGCCGTCACGACCAAGCTGTTCGCCGAGATCGGGAAACGGTTTGCTGCGCGTCCCGGTGGCTACACGCGGATCGTGAAGCTGGGGCATCGCGTCGGCGACGGTGCTGACATCGCCCGCATCGAGCTGTTGGCGGAGTGACCGGGGTGAGGCGTCAAAACGAAAAAGGGACCCGGAAGGGTCCCTTTTTTCTTGGGCGGCGTGTCCCTAGGACGCTTTCGCCACGCGATTCGATTTGATGCACTGCGTGCAGACGCGGATGCGGCGCACGACGCCGTTCACGACGACCCGGACGCGCTGTAGGTTGGGGTACCAGCGGCGGGGGGTCTTGTTGTTCGCGTGGCTGACGTTATGTCCGGTGATGGGACCCTTGCCACAAATCTCACACACTCGAGCCATAGTTCGATCCGACAATGAGTTCTAAGGGCGCCGCAAAGAGGCCTAAACCTAAACCGGCCACCGAGGCTCGACAACCCCGGCAACCGCGGAAGACGGCCGTGATTACGGGCGTCACGGGGCAGGACGGCTCCTATCTTGCCGAGCTGCTCCTGGACAAGGGGTACGAGGTGATCGGAGTGGTGCGACGCACCTCGCACGACTCCTACGAGCGCATCGGGCACCTGCTGGACCGCCTCCACGTAGTGGCCGCGGATCTGCTGGACCAGCACTCCCTGACGACAGTCATTCGCGACGCCAAGCCCGCCGAGGTCTACAACCTCGCGGCCCAGAGCTTCGTCCCGACGTCGTGGAACCAGCCGGTCCTCACCGGCGAGTTCACCGCGCTCGGCGTGACCCGGCTGCTCGAAGCGATTCGCCTGGCGCATCCGCAGGCGCGCTTCTATCAGGCCAGCTCGTCGGAGATGTTCGGGAAGGCGGTGGAGACGCCGCAGCGCGAGTCGACGCCGTTCTACCCGCGCTCGCCGTACGGCGTCGCCAAGGCCTACGGCCACTGGATCACGGTGAACTACCGGGAGTCGTACGGGATGTTCGCGGTGAGCGGCATTCTCTTCAACCACGAGTCGCCGCGCCGCGGCCTCGAGTTCGTCACCCGCAAGGTGAGCGACGCCGTCGCCCGCATCAAGCTCGGCAAGGCGGGCGAGCTGCGCCTCGGCAACCTCGATTCGGGCCGCGACTGGGGATTTGCCGGGGACTACGTCGAGGCGATGTGGCGCATGCTGCAGCAGCCTGAGCCGAAGGACTACGTGGTCGGGACGGGCACGATGCACACGGTGCGCGACCTGTGCGCGGCGGCGTTCAGCCACGTGGGACTCGACTGGCAGAAGTACGTGAAGATCGATCCCCGGTTCGTGCGTCCCGCGGAAGTCGACACGCTGCTCGCCGACGCCAGCCGCGCCAGGCGCGAGCTGGGGTGGGCGCCCAAAGTCAGCTTCGAGCAGCTCGTGAAGATGATGGTCGATGCCGATGTGGAGCGGCTGGCGTGAAGGTGCTGGTGACCGGCGCCAACGGCTTCGTGGGCCGGAGCGTCGTCCGCCGGCTCCTTGCCGAGGGCGACAGCGTGGTCGCGGCCGTGGGACCGGGCGCCGCGGGGAGTCCCGCCGCCGCGAACCTCGCGACCGTGCCGCTGGATCTCGCGAACGACGTCTCCGTGCGCGCGTGCTTTGCCGAGCCCGTGGATGCCGTGATTCATCTCGCGG
>QHUE01000001.1 GCA_003221825.1 Gemmatimonadota bacterium | reverse complement strand
CGATCTCGCCGAGCGAGATCCAGCGTTGCAGCGAGCCATCGCCGGCGCGCGTGCTGCGCAGCACCAGGCCATTGCGGTCTTCCAGCGTAAGGCTCGCTACCTGCGGTGGCGACAGGAGCGCGCCTGGCAGTGGCAGAGCAACCCAGACGCCGACCGCGAATACGCCGGCCGCCAGCGTCACACCAACGAGCGCGAGTACCCGCCTGCGCCGGCTCATGGGCCCCGCTGTGTCACAGTGAAGATGCCGCCGTCGCTTCGCCCCTGCACGGCCGGGTTGTACATCTCTTCCGCGTGTGCCGGCGGCCGTATGAATGTGCCCGGTGTGGTCGCGCGCGCGATGTAGGTCGCGGTGTAGCGACCGCTCCAGAGCACGGTGGCGACGTACACCACGCGGTCGTCGCGCAGCTCTTTGTGGTCGAACGGGGACCACCAGCCGGCGTCCCAGCTGCCGTAGTACCAGCCCCATGGGTAGTAGCCTTCGTCCTCTTCAACATCTTCCGTGCGGGGATTTTCGGGCGCCGCGGCACCTGGACCGGGCAGTTGGCCGGTGGTGCGCAAGCTCAAGTCCACGGCCTCGAGCCCGGCGGGCAGCGGATCGGTTAGGGCCACGAATTGCCGATCGGCGGGCACCGTGACTCGCAGCCGCACCCGCACCAACGAACCCTCGGTCACACTTACGACCGGCTTGCCGGTCTCGTAATCCTCATACCAGCGCTCGACCTGAATCCCCTGCTGATCGGGCGTGACCGGTCGCTGCCGCGGGACCTCGTGGACCGTGACGTAGAAGAAGAGCGGCGAGCCGGCGGCGCTCGCTGCGTCGGTCGCGCGCACGCTCAAGGCCACGCGCTGGCCGCCGCCGGGAGCATTGGAGACCGCACCCGTAAGGGGCCGCGTCGTTTCGCGCAGCTGGTCGCCGTTCGAGCGGAAGACGACCTGATTCCCCGCCCGCACTTCGTAGCCGCGCTGCGCCGCGCGCGCCTGCCGCGCGGTGAAATCGGCGAGCGCTGCCGCCGCGGTCCCATAGTCCTGCGTGTTCCAATAGCCCCAGCCACCCGATCCCCGGCTCTGCTCGACCAGCGTCTCGACGAGCGGTCCAATCAGCGCGTTCGCCGAGTCCACCACGAGTGTGGCGGACAGCAGCCGAGCCACGGGCCGTTGGCCCGAGCGGAAGTAGAACCAGTCGCCGCGCCGCGCCGAATCGGGCAGAACGGCGCGCCGGCCCTCCACCCGCACCGACGCCCAGATCGGCGCGATCAGCTGTCGCGCTGCCCCGCGCGCCCCACGCCGGGCCATCATCTGCGCGAGGCGGAGCCGGTCCTCCCAGGACAGCTGCGCCGCTTGCCGGAACAGCTCGTTCTCCGTGGGCAAATCCGCTCGTCCCGCCCGGCTCAGGAAATCGGCCGCGGCGACCTGCTCGGCCAGCACCACACGCAAATTGGAATACCACGTCGCGATTGGCGCCATGATCGTGCTGCGCTCGTGGGCGCTGCGATACAAGTAGTTGCCCAAGCGACCGAGTACCGAATCGCGAACCGGGACCCCGGCATCGCGCGCCGCCAGCAGAGCTTCGCCGGCATACGCGCTCAGCCATGGAGTAGTCCAGTCTTCGGCCGACCAGAGACCAATCCCCCCGTCCGGCCGCTGCCGCGCACTCAGCACGGCCACCCCCTGTTCGATCTCGCCGCGCGCCCGCTCGGGCGTAAGTCCCGGCAGCTGCGCCGTCGGCCCCGCCCGGTAGAGGGCGATCAGGGGGATCATTTCACTCGAGATCTGCTCGGAGCAATCGAACGGGTACACGGAGAGCCAGCGATAGCTGCCGGCCAGCACGGCGAGCGGCGTGGTGCCGATGCCGAGCTCGAGGCGCGAGCGATCGGGATCGACGGGCTCGGGCAGATCGATGACGACGCTGGTCGTGTCTACGACGCTGCCTGTGACGGTGTAGGCCCGCGGCGTGAAGACCGGCCGCCCGGCAAGCCGCACCAGGACAGCGTCGGAGTCGCTCTGGGACGCGACGTCGAACCGGAAGGTGGTCGAATCGGCTGTCGTATCACGGAACGCGAACCGCACCTCGCTGCCGCGTCCCGGTGCGAGCGTCACGGTGCGCGTCGCAGCGCCGCTCCGTACCACGCCCCTCGCGTCGGAGCGGACGGTGACGGTCGGGGTGCCACCGGCGCGTTGGTTCACCACGACGCCGGCAGTGAACGCGTCGCCGGAACGGAGGAATCGCGGCAGCGCGGGCCGTGCCAAGAGCGGACGAGTCACGAGCAGCGGCGACTCCCCATGGCCGTAGCGATCGCCCGCGGTCACGGCAACGGCCATGACGCGGAAGGTCGTCAGGTTGTCGGGCAACTTGGAGACTGCCACGGCGGCGCCGCTCGAATCGGTTTCGACCTCGCCCAGGAAAAACGCCGTTGCGGCGAAGCGCGACCGCAGGATGTCTCCACCAGCAAGCCCACCTCCACCACCCGGCTCCTGCTCGCCCTTGATCGAGACGCCCTCCAGCTCCAACACCTGGGGCGCAATCGCGATGAGGTTGCTCGCGAGACGCAGACTCACGCCGCGCGGCTGGTACAGCAGATCCAGCGGATCCGGTGTCTTGTAGCCCGTGAGCGACAAGACGCCCTCGTCTACCGCCCACAGGGTGACCTCGCTGCGCCGTCCCCTGCCGCCGGCGTCGCGTACGCGGAGCTGCACCCGCGCGCTATCGCCCGGGCGGTATTCGGTGAGCAATGGCTTCACATCCACGGCCAGGCGTTTCACCTCGGGCGTGACGCGCAGCTCCGTGTATCCAACGCGCAACGTGGGCCGCCCCGGATCCGCGATCCCCCCGGGCGGCGCACTGCGGCCGCGCACCAGAACCATCGAGACAAAGACGTTTGGTGCGTATGCCTCGGGAATCTTGAACTTGAGCGAGGTGGCGCCGCCGCTGACGCGCATGCGCCGCTGCTCGATCAGGCCCTCGCGCTCGACCGTGATCCACGCTTCGGCGTCGGTGAACGGCGACGCGACCAGAATCGTGGCGGTGTCGCCGACGGAGTAGCGCGTCTTGTCCGGGATCAGATCCATCTTGAACTGGCTCTCGTCGTTCCAGGGGATCCAGTCCTTGCCGGTGGCCCAGCGATAGAAGCTGGTCGACGCCGCCCGGCCGACTTCGTCGGTAGCAGTGAACGACACGATGTAGGTGCCGCCGGCGCTCGGCGTGAAGCGGCAGGTCGCTGGATCCTCGGCGCTGACGAGATCGCAATGCGCCACGGTGTCGGCCACCCATTCGCCGACCTGCTCCTCGACGCCGTCGCGAGCGCGTTGCACGCGATGCCATTCGCGGCGCACGATCGTGCCGCGAATCCGCACGCCGGCCACATGGTGTCCGTCGGGGCGCGCGGCGAGTACGGCGATCTGTTGCGGCGTTCCGGCCTTCCAGAAGTAATCGTTGCCGAGCGGCCGGGCGGCGAGATAGAAGGACGCCGGATGGACAAGCACGGTCGCTGACGCCGCGACCGTCTGACGGTTTACGTCGGTCACGGTCGCCTGGAGCCGGGCGTTGGTGGGGCGGCCTTCGGTCGCGCTGAGCGGCAGCCGCAGCGTCAGCCGGCCCGCCGCATCGAGCGTATCCACGCCGGTGGATGTCGTGCGCAGGTGGGACCGCGTCGTCGGCCCTTCCCATTCCTCCCACCACCAACCGTTCTCGCCGAGGTAGTAGCGGTCGAGACCCGGGATATCGAGGCCATACACAGTGCCTGGCTCGACATTGAGCGTCCAGTTCACCACGGCGCGCGCCATCGGCGCACCGAAGAGATAGCGCGCTTCGACGTTGCCATGCAGCGAGTCGCCGCTGAACCGCGGCGCCGAGTCGGCGGTCACCGTCACCAGGAATTCTGGCGGCCGGTACTCCGCGACGCGGTACGTGGTGTTCGCCACGTCTTGCCACGTACCGCGTTTGACTTGCAGCGTGACATTGTATGTGCCGAGCGGCAAGTCGTTGGCGAGTTTCAGCGTCTGCGCAGCCGTACCGAACGAGGACAGGCGCACGATCGAGTCGCGGATCACGCCGCCTTCGCGATCGTGGAACAGCCAGCGCAGCGAGTCGCTCGCCGCCGGCACACGCAGAGCGCCGAGTGCGCCGCTGCGGACGATCGCTTTGACGTAGACCGGCTCACCGGGCCGGTAGATGCCGCGCTCGGTGAACACGGCCGCGGCGACCGGCAGGCGGGCCACGCCCCAGGCCGAGCCCACGTTGAATTGCCAGGGCGAGAGGTCGCCCGACCAGGTGTTGATCGGGACGACGGCGCGATCGAGCGCGAGACGGGCAGACACGTACCCAGCGAAGCCGCGCTCCTCGTAGTCACCCGTTTGGCTGGTACCGAGCAGGCCCGCCAGCCAGACGAGGCCCTGGGCGTTGGTCGTGCCGCGGGCCCGGACGCGGCCCGTAGGATCATGCAGCTCGACGTCGACAGCCGACTTGGGAATCCCGTCCTGGACCCCGGTGACCCACACGACGCCCTCTTCGTCTCCGACGCGCGCGGTAATGCCGAGGTCTGTCGTTTGTAACAGCGCCACGGGTGCGGGCCGCCGCGATTTGACGTTGCTGTCGGCTGCGTACGTGACACGCACCGCACTCAGCGTCGGTCCTCCCAGCCGGGCGGCGTACACCGGGGCCTTCACGACACTCACGAGCGGCACATCGCGCCGCGATTCGACGGCCATCGGCCGCTGCGTCGCACCGGAGGCCAGCCGTGCCCAAATGTCGCCCAGGTTCCACGCCGGCGCGCGGAGCACCAACGCTTCCAGGCTGTCCGGGACGGACGCCGTGGTGACGAAGACCGTGTCCACATTGACGTGGCGGATGGGAAACGTGCGGTACCCGTTCCGCTCGACCAGCATCATGCCGTAATCGTAGGTCACCGCCGGCTCGTACCCCGTCGTCCCACACGCCTTCACGGGATTACCGACCAGGCGTTGCCCGAAGATGTCGTGCAGCGCGAGCGTGTCGACGATGACGGCGTAGCCGGTTCGCGGCTTCAACGACGCCTCGAGCGACCAGGTGGCCGATTCCTCGTTCGTATCCGACACGGCAATCGGAACGCGCGGCAGCAGGTGAATCCCCCGCAGCAGCTCGGCGCCGCGCACCGGCGTCGAGAACTGGATCCGCGGCGGCCCGACGGGACAGGTGGTCCAGTTCCAGCCACAGGTCGCGGAGATCAGTTGAAATGGTCCGTAGGTGGCGAAGCGCCAGCGCTGGTACGGGCTCGTACCTTCAGGATCCAGCTCGGAGGGCACGACGAGGGCGCCCCGGCATCCCTTGGGCAGCGGGACGATCGGCGTGAACTTCACGACGCGCCGGAGCGCATCCCCGCCCCGGTCGCGCTGCCAGCCACCGGCCTCGCGATAGCGCCACGAGTCGTCGGCGCTGATCGGGCGCTGCGAGACGGCCCGCACGCGCACGAGCAGCAACGGGCAATCCGTATCGAACTGGAGGTAGACGCGCTTGGTCACATCGCCGAGATCGACCGGTGTGCTCCACACGACTTCGAACTGCGCGTCGGGCTTGAGAAACTGTCCGACTTCGTTGGGCCCGGTGGGCGCCCCTGCGAGTGGGACGGTCCCGTGGACGCGGAACGTGAAGCTGTACGGTTGCGCGAGCCGGCCGCCGTCCATCGCGGCGAATTCGTTGCTCACCGTCACGGTGTACGCCGTCGCCGGACTGAGCGGGGCCGCCGGTGTGAAGCGGAGGGTGATCGGATCGCGCCACTCCACGCGGCCCGCGACCGCTTCCCCACTTTGTTCCCCACTGACGCGATCATGGGGCCTTCAGAGTCGTGTAAGTCTAAGAGCGGGCGACGGGATTCGAACCCGTGACGTCCAGCTTGGGAAGCTGGCATTCTACCCCTGAATTACGCCCGCAGTCTGGGCGGAATGTGTTCGCACATCCCGCCCGCTGTCAACGTCATTCCTTGCGGTACCGCCACGCGGCGATGGTCGGACCGGCCGGTTTCATCTCAAACTGCTGGCTCTGCCCCGGCTGGATCGCCGCCACCTGCACCGTATCGGTCGCCACGACCGCGCCCTGCAGGTTCACGAACTCGAATATCAGCTTGTACGGCGCATTCGCCGTCGCGCGCGGATTCGTCACCAACCCCCTCACGTCTCGACCCGTATCCGTCGAATCGAATTGGCTGACCACCACATCGCCAATCAACGTCGAATCGCTCATTCGGTAGTAGTAGATCGCGGAGTCGACTTTGCCGTTCTGCTGCTGCGCGTACGCCATGATCTTGATGCCCACCTTGTTCATCGGATCGGCGGCCAGGAGACGGCGCGACATCGTCAGGGCCGTCACAGAATCGCGCAGCCCCAAGGCCGTATTCGCCCGGAAGATCAAGGTCTCGCGGTAGTAGGGATTGATCTTCAGACTCGCATCGAGCGCCTGCGCCGCCAGCGTGAATGCTTCGCGCGAGCTGGCAAAAAAGGCCTTGGCCAACCCGGTCGTCACGGAATCGCAGCGCGCCCGAATCTTCGCCACGGTCAGCGGCGGCCGGATCGCCCGCGCGTCCCGCCGGCAGCCCGCGCCCGCGACCGCGGTGTCCGGATCGTCCGGCACGCTCTGCGAGATCTCCGCCCCGACCCGATACAGCTGGTAGAAGCCGATCGAGTCGCCCCTGCTCACGATCTGCCGGTAGATCGCGAACGCGCTGTCTTTGTTGTTCCTCAGCATGTAGGCCCCGCCCAACGCCGCCATGATTTCCGGATCATTGGGGTACAGGGCGAGATACTCGCGATACGTCGCCATCGCCTCCGGCAACTTCTGCAGGCTCTGCTGAATGCGTCCCAGATTGAACAGCGCATCCTTGCGGTCCTGCGCGAACTTCGGATCCGCCGCTGCGACATCCGCGGCGCGGCGGAAATACACGACCGCAGAATCCGCCTTGCCGGTGTTGTAGTACAGGGTGGCGGCGTACTTGGGGGCCGTCGGCTCATCGGGTAGCAGCGCGCTGGCGCGCCGGAACGACGCGATGGCGGAGTCGACGTTGTTCGCCTGCCAGGCCGCGATCCCGGCGTTGAACGTGGGCACCCACACATAGCGCCGCCAGATATCGATGTCGCCCTTGCAATCCGGTTTCAGCGTCTGCGCATGCGTGAACGCCGAATCGACGCCCGGCGCGTCACTGGTCATGATGTAGTAGCGCCCCAGGTAGTACCACGCCGCTGGGTTCTTGTCCTGCTTGCCGGTCGTCAGGGCCTGCGTCAGCAGTCGCTGGGCGTCGCTCAGGTCCTTTTTCTTCTGATCCTCGAAGCGCGTGGTGGTCGCGTCCTTCAGGTACCCCATGCCCTGGTTGACCAGGGGATCGTTCGGTTTCAGGTCGCACTTCGGCTCCGCCCACCGCGGCGGCGGCTGTTGCTGTTGCGCCGCGAGAGGAACCGTCATGGTAGTGAGCATGACTACCGCAAGATTGCGAACCGTTCGCACGTTCACTCCTTGGCTTTCGCGATAAGAGCCTCGGCGTCGCGCTCGACGGCGCGCGCCACGTCGAGCGGCGGGCGTCCCAACGCCTGCGCCGCCGCCAGCACATCGTCGTATTCTGGCTTCACCCGCACGCTCCCGCCATCCAGCACCTTTACCCGCACCGCCACCCCGTCCAGCCGCACAGTGAGCTGGTGCCGCGGCAGTGTCGCACGCTCCGCGACCCAGCGCCGCACGCCGGCCGTCGTGCTGTGCCGGAACAGCTCCGCCGTCACCGCCTCGGCAAGGCCCTCCGGCGCCATGACCTCTACACGGAATCCCTGACGGCCCTTCTTCATCTGCACCGGCCACGTCTGTACGTCCAGCGCCCCCGCCTGAACGAGCGCCTGGCGCAGCGGCTCCACATACTCGGGACTCATGTCGTCCACATCAGTGGCGAGCAACACCACGCGGCCAGCCTCGCCGGCGGCTTCGGCGACGAGAATGCGCAGCGCGTTCGGGTAGTGCTTCGGGTCGCGCTGCCCGGCCCCCCAGCCACTGCCGACCATGCGCCACCGGTCGGGCGGCGCGCCTGCTGAGAGCACGCGCAGCAGCACCGCGCCGGTGGGCGTCGTCGCCTCTCCTTCGACCGGGCCGCTCCCTGAGGCGATCTCGAGCCCCTCGAGCAGGATCCGACACCATGCACGCGCCCCTCTGCCTCACCCACCAAACGGAACGCGCGTAAGGCGCGCTCCTTCACCCAATCGGAGATCGGCGCACGCTCGACGAGCTTGAGCAGCTCGCCAACGTGGCGGCCGTGCGGTTGATCGGGGATCGTGAAGTCGATCTGCTTGCACGTGACGCCCGCGCGACGTACGTCGCGGACAGCGACGCCCACATCACCGACGCCGAGCCGTCCCGGGAGCTCCTCGAGCCATGAGGCCGGCAGGCCCAGTGAGAGGAGCGCCCCTAACGTCATGTCGCCGCTGATGCCGGCGGCCGGATCCAGGATGGCTATGCGCATGGGCCGAAGTCTCGAAATATAAACGGCTTAGGTTCTATAGAGCCACCCGGCGCCGGTATTGAAGAGCACGATACGCTGCTCGGGACGCAGCACGCCCCGGTTCTTGAGCGCGACGGCCCCTGACAAGGCCGCTCCACCTTCCGGCGATGCGTCGATCCCTTCAGCGACCTGCAGCTCGTGTGCGGCCGCCGCCAGAGCCTCGTCGCTCACGGCGACAGCGCCGCCACCGCTCTCGCGCAGGGCTCGCAACATGAGCCGGTCACCCAGCGGCGCAGGCACGCGCAAACCAGCCGCCACGGTTGTCGGATCGGGCCACGGCGTGCAGCGCTCGGCGCCCGATTCGAATGCCTGCACGACCGGGGCGCAGCCGCTCGCCTGCACCGTGTACATGCGGGGCAGCGGCCCGCGGAGCCAGCCACTTTGGTGCAGCTCCTGGAACGCCTTCCACATCCCGATCAGGCCCGTGCCGCCGCCCGTCGGATAGACGATCGCGTCGGGCAGCGTCCACCCCAACTGCTCGGCCAACTCGAGGCCGAGGGTCTTCTTGCCCTCGATGCGATACGGCTCTCGCAGCGTGGAGACGTCGATGGCACCCGTATCCGCGGCGTGCAGCCGAGCCGCAATACCACAGTCGCCGATGTGACCATCGAGCAGGGTCAGATCTGCGCCAAACGCGCGGATCTGATCCAGGATGGGCCGCGGCGTCGTGGCAGGCGCGTACACGCGCGCCGACGCTCCCGCACGGGTCGCGTACGCCGCGAGCGCGATGCCCGCATTGCCCGCCGTCGGTACCACGAATTCCTTGGCGCCCGCCAGCGCCGCCCGCGTGACCGCGGCGGCCAGTCCCCGGGCCTTGAACGATCCCGTGGGGTTCGTGCCTTCGTCTTTGACCCAGAGTTGGTCGAAACCTTGCCGAGCGGCGACTCGCTCCACTTTCAGCAGCGGCGTGCCGCCCTCGCCGAGCGTGACAGGGTGCTCGCCGTCGCGCAGTGGCAGCCACCCGTCATAACGCCACATCGTCCAGCGCCGGGCGCCCAGGTGCGCCCTCGCCTCGGGCGAGGGGAGCGTCGCATAGCGCACGAGATACGGCGACCCGCACACCTCGCACACGTCCGGAAAGCCGTCGGCCTCACGCGTGCGGACCGGGTCGCACGCCGAGCACTCCAATGTCCAGGTGGTCACGCGCGCTGGGGGGGGTGCAACCGGTCGAGGATCCGGTCGGCGAGCTTGGTGGAGAAGCCCGGCAGCGCGGCAATCTCGGCGGGCGTCGCGGTCCGTACACCCGCGAGCGAGCCGAATCGCTCCAGTAGCAGCCGCCGCCGTGCCGGCCCGACGCCCGGAATGCGCAAGAGCTCCGACGTGATGGTCCGTTGCGCGTGCCGCTTACGGCTGTAGGTGACTGCGAAGCGGTGCGCCTCGTCCCGCGCGCGCTGCAGGAGCTTGAGTGATGGGCTGCGGCGCGACAGGCGCAGCGGCTCGCCGGAGCTCGCCAGGAAGACTTCTTCTTCCCGTTTCGCGAGGCTCACGATGGGCAGCCGCTCCTGGCCCTGCGCACGCGCCGCTTCGACTGCTGCAGCCAATTGGCCCTTGCCTCCGTCGATCACGATCAGGTCGGGAATCTGTTTGTTCTCCGCGATGCGCCTGGCGAGAAATCGGGTCACGACTTCCTTCATCGCGGCGAAATCGTCGATACCTTCTACCCCCTTGATCCGGTATCGCCGGTACTCCGCTTTCCGCGGCCGCCCGCCTTCGAACCACACCAGGGAGCCCACCGTGTCGCGGCCCTGATTGGTCGAAATGTCGATGCACACCATCGCCCGCGGCACAATCGGCAGGCCGAGGTCGCGTCCCAACGAGAATACCGGATCGGCTGCCCGCTCGTCGATGTCGAACGCCTCGATTTTGAAGCTGTCGAGCAGGTGCCGGGCGTTCTGATCGGCCAGCTCGACGAGCTTGGCGGCGGAGCCTCGCTGTGGGACCGCAAACTCCACGCCGGGTGTCAGCTCACGGAGCACCTCGAGGTCGGCAGGAGCAAAGGGAAGCACGACCCGCTGAGCCCGCTGCTCGAGCGGCAGGTAGTACCCCACGAGGAAGGTGCGGAGCACCTCGCCTTCGGGGGCGTGCTCGACGTGCTCCAGAAACCGGTGTTCGCGCGCGACGAGCTTGCCGTCGCGAATGCGGAGGATGACCCCCACGGCATCGTCGCCATCGCGGGCGAGGCTGATGGCGTCGGCGTCGCCGCCGCCCACGACCTCTACCGTCTGGGGTTGCTCGAGCTGATCCAACCATTTGAGCGCATCGCGCAGCTGCGCGGCACGCTCGTAGTCCTGCGCGTTGCTCGCCTGATGCATCCGCTCGCGCAGCCCACCCCGCACCTCGAGCGTCTTCCCCGACAGGAAGAGCAGCACATCGTCGATCATGCGCCGGTAGTCTTCGCCGCTCTGATAGCCCACGCAGGGCGCCTTGCAGCGCTCGATATGATAGTCGAGACAGGGCCGGTCGGGCGCATCCCCGGGGAGATTCCAGGAGCAGGATCGCACCGTGAAGATCCGGCGGATGATCTTCAGCGTCTGGCGCAGCGTGGCGACGTCGGTGTAGGGCCCGAAGTAGCGTGCGCCGGGAATGGTGACGCGCCGGACCACCAGGACGCGCGGAAATGGCTCGCCCAGCGTGACGGCGATTTGGGGATAGCTCTTATCGTCGCGCAGCCGAATGTTGAATTTCGGCTGGTGCTCCTTGATGAGGGTGTTTTCGAGGAGCAGCGCCTGCGCCTCGGTCGGGACGATGATCGTTTCGAGATCGGCGATTTGCTCGCGCAGGAACTCCCGCTCGGTACTGCTCTGCTCCTCGGCGAAGTAGGCCGGGACGCGCGAGCGCAGGTTGCTGGCCTTCCCGACGTACACGATCTCCCCGGCGGCGTCTTTCCAGAGATAGACGCCGGGGCGAGCGGGTAGGGCCGCTAGTTGGCGGGCGAGCCGGTCAGAGATTGCCATGCGCGTATCGCGTCGGGGTGGCGGAACGCCAGTGTAAGCGCCCCGTATGCAACCCCAAAGATACCCAGCACGACAATGCCTTGAGGAATCGGTCGCCAGCCGCCGACCAGCTGTGCCGCGGCCGTGCCGAGCGCGGCGGCGATCAACCCGGCGGCGACGACCAGGCCGAGCGTGCGCCAATCGGTGCGCTGCAGGATCGTCCCGATCCGTTTGTCGAGGTCGTAGAGATGCAGCACAGTGTTGAACGATTGGCCGATCGATGAACCCAGCGCGATCCCGGCCGGTCCGAGCCGGCGCATGAAGAACCACGACAGCAGCGCGGAGATCACGAGCGAGGTGATCGCGATCCGCACCGGCGTGCGGGTGTCGCGCATGGCATAGAAGCCGGACGCGAACAGCCTCACGGTCGACGTGCCGAGCAGTCCGATGCCGTAGGCGGCCAGGACGCCGCCGACCAGCATGGTGTCGTCGGCATCGAAGCGGCCGGTCTGAAAGAGCGCGCCGATGATTTGCGGGCCGAGGGCCGCGCAGGCGAAGGCCGATGGGATCACGAAGAAGGCGATGCGCCGGAAGGCCACCGCGATCCGTGCGCGGAGCTGCGCGTGGGGTGTTTCACCGACCGCATCGCGGGACAGCTCCGGCAGCGACACCGCCGTCACCGCCACGCCGAACAGGCTGATCGGCAGCTGCTGGACGAGCTGCGCATAGCCGAGACTCGCGAGCCCACCCTGCCCCGTGTACGAGCCGAGAAACGTGTCGATGAGGCCCGACAGCTGGGCCACGCCTGCTCCCACGACCAGTGGTCCCCATGCCAGGATGACATCGCGGACGCCTTCAGGCACGAAGCTCGCGCGGAGTGGAATCCCCCCCAACAGGCGCCAGCACGACGGCAGCTGCACCGCGATCTGCAGCACGCTGCCAAGGACGGTTCCCCACGCCAGCGCGAGCGACAGGCGATACAGCTGCTGATCGGGAGAGAACCCTCGGCCGGTCAGCCATGCCGCGGCGGCTACCATCGCCGCGATTCCGGCGATGTTCCACAGCGCGGGCGCGGCGTAGGGGAGGAAGAATCGGCGGTGCGTGTTGAGAATTCCGAGACACCACGCGGACACGACCATGAGGCCGGTCATCGGGAACAGAATGCGGACCAGCACCGTCGTGAGCTCGCGCCGCGGGGCATCGAAGCCCTGCGCGACAAGCGCGGTGATCGTCGGCGCGAAGGCGATGCCGATCACGGCGAGGAGGCCGCTCGCGAGCAGCAGCAGTCCGAGAATCGCCCCGGCTAACGCGCGCGCCGCATCCTTCTTCTGCTCATTGAGTGCCGCGTAGACCGGGATGAACGACGCCGACAGCGTGCCTTCGCCGAGCAGGTTGCGCAGCGCGTTGGGAATGCGCAGCGCCGCCCGGAATGCGTCCGCGGCGGCGCCGTTCCCGAAGTAGTGCGCGAACACGCGCTCGCGCACATAGCCGAGCACGCGGGTAACGAGGATGCCGGCCGCCACGCGCGCGGCGTGACGCCCCCCCCCGCTCCCCCTGCCCTCGTTCAAGACGTGGGTTTCTTGCGGCGTGGATCTTCCAGCAGGCGCTGCATGAACTGCAGCTCTTCCCGCATGCCGGCGACCGAGCGGTTGAGCTCTTCCATCTCTGCTTCGATGTTCTCGACTTTACGCTGCAGGTCTCCCCCGTCCACGCGTCCCTCCATGCGTCGCGCCACCGACTTGCCGAGCGGCGAGTCGACCAGAATCGCGGCGACGGGGATGAGCAACGCGACGATGAGAATTACGGCGAGCACCCACATGGATCGCGAGCTGGCTCACCAGCGTGCCCTGCGTGCGCTTGAGGCTGGCGACGAGCTTCTTCTCGATCTCATTGGTGCCGGCGAGCGCGGCGTTGCGCGCCGACTGGACGGTGCGCTCCAGCGTGGGATCGAGCTGCTGCACCTCGCCGCTGATTCTGGCGAATCGGGACTCAACGTCGTTGCGGAGTGCTTTCAGCGACTCGGCGAGGTCGGATGGCAGCTCCGCCTTCGCAATCTTTGCTTCGAGGGTGCCGGGCTGGCCGGCGAAGTCGGCGGGTGTGAGGCCGTGCTTGCTCAGCACCTTGTCGATGCGCGCTTCGATGATCAGCCCGGACCAGCGCGGCACGTGCGCCTGGGGGGACACGCCGAGACTCGCGAACAACCAGGCTGATTCGGGGAGATACTCCATCTCCCCCGGGCCGCCGACGTAGGCGAGCGTGGGGAAGAGGACGGCTTCGATGAGCGGCCGCAACAATACGTTCGGGGACAAGCGCTCCGGCGTATCGGCCGCGATCTGCTCCAGCTGGGTGCGCGTAAACCGCTCCCCGCTGCGGCGCGTGACAAAATCGCCGCCATCCTGGCGCAACCGGTCCCGGCCCAGCCGCCCTTCGACCATCACGGGCGTCAGTCCGTCGGCCAGCGTCTCGCCGAGGGCCCGCAGAATCCACGGCGCGGCCGCGCGCTTGGCAGACCGGTCGTGCGCCCGAAACACGGCAAGACCGCGATGTCCGAGCAGCTGCTGCAGCGCTTCGGCGCCGGCGTCCGCGAGGTTCGTGTCAGACCGGTACGTGGACTCGAGCCACTGCCGCACATCCGGCTTGCACTCGGAATCGGGGATCGCCGCGTCCAGGGCGTCCAGCGCGGCGCGGATGTCCGGGCCCAGCGGCTCGCGGAACAGCGGCAGCTGGGGCGCCTCATGCGGCCGCTCGCGCAGCACGATCTTCACCGGCTCGTTGTCGCGGCCGAGCACCCAGGCGTGATTCGCTTCGGCAAAATCGTGATCATCGCCCGCAACCCAGAAGACCGGCACGACCGGCACGCCGCGCTCTTGCTCGAGCCGGCGCGCCAGCGCGATCGCCGACAACGCCTTGTGCACCGTGTAGAGTGGTCCGGTGAACAGCCCCGGTTGTTGTCCCGTGGTGACGGCCAATACGTCCCCACCGGCGAGGCGCTCGCGGCCGGGACCGGGGAGGACGGCCGCGAGGACGTCAGCGGCAATGCGCCGCGGCTTGCCGGCGGGGATGTTCCCGGCAGCCATCGGGATGGGCGTGGACAGGATGCGGGCGATCACGTGCGGGCGCCCACGAGGATCATGCGCGGCGCATTCGGACCTGCGGGCGCGCCATCGTAGTCTCCGAAACGGACGGCGACGCGCAGGCCGGCGTCCGTGAACAGCGCGGCCAGCTCGTCGGCGCTGTAGAGACGGACGCGCTCCTGAAAGCGGCGACCCTCGTCGCGCAGCTCGATTTCCTTGATCACGAAGCGGTTGGCGGTGTCGATACGGCGGGTCACGAGCACATCGCGGCCTTCGGTCCGCTCGGTGACCTTGAGCGTACGCCGGACGTGCTCGGCGTTGAGGTAGTCGAGCACGAAGTGTCCCCCGGGGGATAGTGCGGCAACCACCTGTTGGACCACGCGCCGATGCTCTTCATCGTCCAGAAAGTAACCAAAGGAGGTGAATAGATTGACCGCCAGCGCGAAGCTGCCGTTGCGAAACGGCAGCGCCCGCATGTCGCCGCGCACCAACCCGGCCGTGGTACGCTCGCGCGCGCGGCGCAGCATCGCACGGGACAGATCGAACCCCACGACCTGCCCGCCCCAGCGCGTCAGCTCGGCCGCATGGCGGCCCGGCCCGCAGGCGAGATCCAGGATACGATCTCCGCTCCCCCAGGTGACGACGCTCCGGATGAGCGCGACCGCCCGGCGGGCGTCCTCGTCGTCGCGGTGTGAATAGAGCTCATGATATTCCTCGCCGCCGAACCAGTGCTTGAACCAGTCGGTCATTCGACGAAGACGTCCGCTCTAAACGTGAAGACGTTGGTGTCCGGTTCCCGCCAGCTGCCGGGTGCAAGACCCGCTTTGTGGCACACGGCGTTCAGGAACGCCTCCGGCCCGAGCCCCTGCTCGCTCGCCACTTGCGGCAGCAAGACCGCCTGGGCGCGCCCGCGGCGCACGAGTAGGCCGTCGCGTCCGATCACCAGACCGCACAACTCCGACGTCGCGACGTGCACGGGCGCGGTCAGGACGGAAATCTCGATCCGCAACCCGGCCAGCTCATCGGGCTGGACCGGCGGAAAGCGCGGGTCGGAACGCGCCGCGGAGACCGCGACCTGGCGAATCACTTCACCCAGCGGCCGGTCGCCCATGATGTGACCGATGCAGCCACGCAGATCGTGCCCTTCCCGGTGCTCCAGCGTCACGAAGGCGCCGCGGCGCAGCCCCACCCCCGGCACACCGGGCAATCCCGGCGGCGGGCGGCCGCTCAGCGCCGCCTCGATGGCGCTTCGCGCCAACGCGAGCAGCGCGGCGCGATCCGTCGCGGTGAGCTCAGGATCCTCGATGGTATTGCTCTCCGCGCCGGATGGTGTGCGCACGATAGAGTTGCTCGTACACGACAACGCGGGCGAGCTCATGGGGCAGTGTCAGCGGTCCCAGACTCCAGGTGCGTTCGGCCTGGCCCAGAAGATCGGCTGGAAGCCCGTCAGCGCCGCCGATCACGAACGTGACATCGCGACCTTCCATCTCCCAGCGTCCCACCAGCTCGGCGAGCTGCTCCGAGGTCCACGGCTCGCCGCGGTCCGACAGCGCGACGACGCGCGAATCCTGAGGGATGCGCGCCGTTGTCACTTCCCGTTCCTCGATTTTGGCGTAGTGGCGGATCCGGCTCAGGTACTCGTCACAGGCCGCCCGGAGCGCCGCGCTCTTCATGCGGCTGCCTCCCAGGGCGACGACGCGATAGCGCATCAGGCATACATGCCGCGCAACCGGTGCATCCCCGCCACGCGGTCCACCGCGACGATGTAGGAGGCGATCCGGTTGGCGACCTTGTGCTTCTCGGCCATCGCCATCACTTCTCCGAAGGAGCGCACCAGAATCGCCTCGAGCCGGCGGTTGACGGTGTCCTCGTCCCAAAAATAGCCGCCGCGATCCTGCACCCATTCGAAGTAGCTCACGGTGACGCCGCCCGCGTTCGCGAGAATATCGGGAATGACGAACACACCCTTGTCCTCGAGAATCTTGTCGGCCGCCGCGCTGGTGGGGCCGTTCGCACCTTCGCAGATGATCTTGGCTTTGATGTGGGGAGCATTCTTGCGGGTGATCACATTCTCGGTTGCGGCGGGGATCAACACCTCGCAGTCGACGGTCAAGACCTGCTCGTGCGAGATCGTTTCGGCCTTCGTGTAACCGCCGAGCTGGCGACGCTCCTTGACCCACTTCAGGAGCTCCTGCACGTCGAGACCTTTCGGGTTGTACAGCGCGGTCGACTTGTCAGAGACTGCGACGATCGTCGCCCCAGCCTGCGCCATGAGGTCGGCAGCGACAGACCCGACGTTGCCGAAGCCCTGCACCGCGATGCGGGTACCCTTGAAGCTCATCCCCAACTTCGCCAGCGCTTCGCGCGTGACGATCATGCAGCCGCGCCCCGTCGCTTCGCGCCGTCCCAGCGAGCCGCCCATCTCGACCGGCTTCCCGGTCACGACGGCGGTTACGGTGTGGCGCTTGTGCATGGAATAGGTATCCATGATCCACGCCATCACGCGCTCGTTGGTATTCACGTCGGGCGCGGGCACGTCCGAGTCGGGCCCAAGAATCTCGATGATGCTGGACGTATAGCGCCTCGTCACCTTCTCCAGCTCGCCCATGGACATCGTGCTCGGGTCACACACGACACCGCCCTTTGAGCCGCCGAACGGGATGTTCACCAGGGCGCACTTCCAGGTCATCCAGGCGGCCAGTGCCTTCACCTCTTCGAGCGTCACGTTGAGGTCGAAGCGAATGCCGCCTTTCGCCGGCCCGCGTGAGGTGTTGTAGAGCACGCGGTACCCGGTGAAGACCTCGACCTCGCCCGAGTCTCGCAAGATCGGAATCGAGACGATGATCTGCTTCTCGGGGTTGCGGAGCACCTTGTACAGGCCGCGATCGAGATTGAGGAGTTTCGCGGCATGGTCGAAGCGCTCCATCATCGCCTCGAAGGGATTCTCCTCGGCGAGAAAGGTCTGCTTATCCGGACGAATAATCGCTGGTTCGCTCATACGACCCTTTTCAGGACCCCTTCCAGGACGCGTTCAACGGCGTCGCCGTTCATTTCCCAGCGCAGCGCGAGCTCCGCGACGAGCGGCTCGGGTGCATCCGCCGGCCAGCGGCTGCGCAGCTTCACGGCGTCCTTCTCGGTGACTACAACATAATCGGCGGCTTTTGCAGCCTGCGCGAGCCGGGCGACATCGCCCGGCGGATAGGCGTGATGGTCTTGATATGCCGTAAGTTGCACGCTCGCGCCGAACGCGCGGACTTGCGCCGCGAAGCTGACGGGATCGGCGATGCCGGCGGCAACGATGACTCGGCTGTTCGCCAGCGCCGCCAACGCCACGCGGCGGCCGGACCGGAGTCCGGCGAGTCCATCGAGCGCGAGCTGTACGGTCGCGACCACCGCCGCCGGCCAGCGGGCCGCGATGCGGCCCGCGAGCGCGCGCGATTCGGCGACGGCCGCACGGCGCCGCGTGACGACGATGACGTTCGCGCGGCCCAGGGCGCTCCAGTCCTCGCGCCATGGACCGGCCGGCAGCGGCCACGCGACGTGGCGCGGTGGTGCGCTCTCCGTGCTCACGACGGCCACGTTGACGTCACGCCCGACGTTGAGGCGCTGATAGGCGTCATCGAGCACGAGGACGCGCGCGCCTTGCGCGCGCGCCTTCGCGGCGCCGGCCAGACGGTCCGGATCGGGCACGACGATCGCGTCCGGCACGAGCCGTTGATGCACGGCCTGCTCGTCCCCGCGATAGCCCCGCAACAGAATCCCCGGCTTCACGCCGTGCCGCGCGAAGAACGCCGCCGTCCACGCCGCCAGCGGCGTCTTCCCCGCCCCGCCCACGGCGAGATTGCCGATCGCCACCGCCGGCAACGGCAACGGCCGCTGGCGCAGCCAGCCGCGGGCGTACGCCGTCGCGCGCGCGCTCATGATCGTGCGATACAGAAAGGCGACCGGGAGCAGCACGCCGCGCGCCGCGCGCGCGGCGGCGGCCCTGCTCCACCAGAGCCATTGCGCGATCCGCTGCGCGCTCACGCCGTTCCGGTGACCTCGTGCAGGCTGCGCGTCACGACGTCGATCCCGTGCCGCAGTGCCTCTTTCCCCGGCCCGATCCGGACGGGCGGGCCATACCGCACATCGATCGCCGCGAACGGCTTCGGAATGCACATCCGGTCCCAGGATCCGAGATACCACGCGGACGTCGTGCGTGCGCCCACGGCAATCACCGGCACGTCGGCGTGCTGCGCCGCCGCGAGCGCGCCCGGCTGCACGCGCTCGCGTGGTCCGCGCGGACCGTCGGGGGTCATGGCGACGACCGCACCCGATTGCAGCGCGCGCACGATCCCCAGCAGGCCGACTTCCCCGCCGCGCTGCGTCGACCCGCGCACCGAGCGATAGCCCCAGCGCGTGCCCAGGTCCGCGAGATAGCCGCCGTCGCGGTGCCGGCTGATCAGCATGACGACGTCTTCGCCGCGGTGCCGGTAGAGCAACGGCAGGATGCGACTGTGCCAGAGGACGAACACGAACGGGCGCCGCGTCTCGCGGAGCGTCCGAATGTGTTCGTATCCCGTCACCCGATATCGCCAGGTCGCCGCCAGGGCGCGGAGCAGCGCCGAGCCGACGCGCGCGGCGATCGGGTCCGCCCAGCGCAGCAGCTTCATTGGATCAACGCGACGGCCAGCTCCGCGACCCGCTCCGCCGCGCCGGGTGCGCCCAGCCGGTCGCGGACCAGCTGCAGTCCCTCCCGCTGCCGGCGCGTGGCCGGGTTCGCGGGATCGAGCAGCGGCAACACGCCGTCGGCCAGCGCGGCCGCGGTCGCGCGCCGCTGCAGGAACTCGGGCGCGACCTCGTACCCGGCCACGAGATTGACAAGGCCGACCCACGGCACCTGCACCAGCCGGAACGCGATAAACGACGAGATCGGGTGCACCCGATACGTAATGACCATCGGCACATCGGCGATCGCCGCCTCGAGCGTCGTGGTGCCCGACTTGCAGATCCCCGCGTCCGCGGCCGCGAACACGAGCAACGGATCGCCCAGATGCACCGTGATCTCGCCCGGGTCGGGGTACTCGGCATCCTGCGTCCCCGCGGTGACGATCTGCACGCCGGGACGCGCGGCAGCGACGCGCGCCGCTGCCGCGCGGAACATGGGCCAGTGCCGCTTGACCTCCTGCTTCCGGCTGCCGGGAAACAGGCCGAGCGTGGGGCGGCCCGGATCGAGGCCCAGGAGGCGGCGTGCATCGCCGCGTCCCGGCGGGGCCGGCCGGTCCTTGAGCGGATGCCCCACGAACGTCGCGGCGACGCCGCGCTCGCGAAAAAACTGCTCTTCGAACGGCAGAATGACCGCGAGCTGATTCACCGGCGCGAGCTTGCGCACGCGCTTGGGTCCCCAGGCCCACATCTGCGGCGCGATGTAATACAGCACGGGAATGCCCGCCGCCGCGGCGGCCGCGGCGGCACGGAGGTGATAACCCGGATAATCGACGAGGATCACGAGATCGTAGCGCTGCTCGTGAAATGCACGCCGCATCTTGTTGAGCAGGCGATAGTGTGCGGGAATCTTCGCAATGGCTTCGACGAATCCCACGACGGAGAAGGCTTCCATCCGATCGAGCACGCGCACGCCGGCGCGTTCGAGCAGGGGGCCGCCGAGCGCTTCGAGCTCCACCCCCGGGAGGCGCCGGCGCAACGCGGTCGCGACCGCCGCGGCATGTGCGTCCGCCGACGGCTCAGCCGCCGAGATGTAGAACCTGGTCACGGCCGCGCCGCGGCGAGCGGCGAGGCGCTGATGGCGTCGGCGACGCGATAGGCGAGGGTCAGGGCCTGCAGCCCGGCGGCACCGGTGACCACGACGTCACCGTCGCCGCGCACTGCGCGCAGGAAACTCTCCAGCTCGAGCTTCAACGGCTCCGCTTCAGGCGCCTCGAGGCGCACGTGCTCCACGATGTCTTCCATCCGGGTGGCGGCGGCGTCCTGCCAGCCCGATTTCAGGCGATAGAAATGGCCGCTGCCCTGCGCGAGATCGAGCGAGAAGTATCCCGTCGGCTGGAAGATGCGCAGCTTCCGGGTGCGCTCGCGCGACACGCGGCTCGCGGTGATGATCGCGACGGCGCCATTGGCGAACTCGACGCGGGCGTTCGCGATGTCGACGTGCGGCGAGAGGATCGGCACGCCGGTTGCCCGCACTTCGCTGACCTCCGATCGCACCAGCTCCAGCACCAGATCGAGATCGTGAATCATCAGGTCCAGGATCACCGCGACGTCGGTGCCGCGCGGCTGGAACGGGGCGAGACGTTCGGTCTGCAGAAACCGGGGCTCGTCGAGATAGGGGGTGGCGGCGCGCACCGCCCGGTTGAATCGCTCCACGTGACCCACTTGGAGACAGCACCCGCGCTCGCGCGCCGCGTGCACCAGCTGCTCGGCGCCCGGCAGCGTGTCCGCCAGCGGCTTCTCGATCAGCGCGTGGAGGCCGCGCTCCAGCACCACCTGCCCGACGCCAACGTGGGCCGGCGTCGGCACGACCACGGTGATCGCCTCGACGCGGTCGAGTAGCGCCTCGAGTGAGGCAAACGCGACAGTCTCGAGCTCCTTGGCAACTTGAGCGGAACGCGTCGGGTTGTGGTCGTAGAAGCCCACGACATCGGCGCCTTCGATTTTCTTGAGCAATCGGATGTGGTGGAAGCCGAGCGCGCCCGCTCCAACCACCCCGACGCGGACCTTCCGCACCGATCCCCCGTCCCCCGTCCCCGGTCCCCTCACACCATGACCCCGCGCTGCGAGGCCTCGATGAACTGCAGGAACGTTTCGACTTCCGGGACCTGCGGCAGCTCGACGCGCGCGCGGGCGATACCCTGGCTCGCCGTGAGATCCGAGTTGAACACCAGACGGTAGGCGCGCTTCAGCGCCAGCTTCAGCTCCGGCGAGAAACCGGCGCGCTGCAGGCCCACCGAGTTGAGGCCGTAGAGGTGCACCGGGTTCCCGGCCGCCTTCGTGTATGGCGGCACGTCTTGATTGACCCGTGAGCCGCCGCCCACGAAGGAATAGGTGCCGATGCGGACGAACTGATGAATCGGCACGAGGCCGCTGATGATCGCGCGGTCATTGACGGTGACGTGACCCGCCATCTGCACCGCATTGGCGATGATGACGTCGTTGCCGATCACGCAATCGTGGGCGATGTGCACGTAGGTCATCAGGAAGCACCGCTCCCCCACCGTCGTCTTGCCGGTCGCGGTGCTGCCGCGGTTGATCGTCGAGTACTCGCGGATGATCGTCCCGCTGCCGATCTCCACCCACGTTTCCTCGCCCTTGTACTTGAGGTCCTGGGGGTCGTTGCCGATGACGGTGCCGTAGCCGATCTTCACTCCCTCGGCTATGCGCGTGTTGCGCTCGAGCACCGCGTGCGCGGCGATACTGCAACGCTCCCCCACTGTCACCTTCGGCCCAATCACACAGTACGGCCCGACGGAGACGTCGGCGCCCAGGTCGGCGGTCGGATCGATCAAAGCGGTACGATGAATCACTTGTCGACCACCATGGCCATCATCTCCGCTTCCGCCACGACCTGTCCGTCCACGAACCCGGCTCCCTTCATGCGGCACGTCTTACCCCGGAACTGCAGCATCTCGAGCTCGAACCGGATCTGGTCGCCGGGGACGACGGGGCGGCGGAACTTCACGTGGTCGAGCGACATGAAGTACACGACCTTGTTCGCGGTGTCCTGGCCCTCGAAGTGGCTCATGAGCAGCATGCCGCCGACCTGCGCCATCGCTTCGATGATGAGCACGCCGGGCATGATCGGGTGACCGGGGAAGTGTCCCTGAAAGAAGGGCTCGTTGATCGTGACGTTCTTGATGCCCACGATCCGCTTCTGCCCCTCCACCTCGATGATCCGGTCCACGAGCAGGAACGGATACCGGTGCGGCAGGTAGTCCATGATCTTGCTGATGTCCATCGCCGGCATTCCGGTGCGCCTCCCTGCGCGAGCGAGCGCCCGCGCCAGCGCGATGTTGCCGCCGTGGCTGGGCCGCGTCGCCACCACATGAGCCTGAATCCGGGCGCCGGTCAGCGCCAGGTCCCCCACGATGTCCGCCGCCTTGTGCCGCACGAACTCGTCCGGCCAGCGCAACGTGCCGCCGTGCACCACACCGCGATCGTCGAGCACGATGGCGTTCGTTTCCGAGGCCCCCTTGATCAGCCCGCGCGCCTGCAGCTCCGCCACCTCGTGCGTGAAGCCGAATGTGCGCGCCGGCGCAAGCTCGGTCGCGAAACTTTCCGGCGTGACGTCGTACGTCCCCGCCTGCCGCCCGATCAACGGATGCGGCCATTCGATCGACACGGTCAACCGGAATGTCTTGGCGGGCGCGACGACGTACGTCGCATCTTTGTCGGTGACCGTGAACGGCGCGAGCACCGTCAGCACCGCCGGCTCGCCCCCCACCGACGTGGGCCCGGCCTGCGTGAGCGCGTCGAAGTAGGGCTGCACGCTCCCGTCCAGGATCGGCGGCTCGGGACCCGTGAGCTCGATCGTGAGGTCGTCGATCACGTGCGCCGCGACCGCGGCCAGCACATGCTCGACGGTGTGGATCGTCGCCCGGCCGTGCCCGATCGCGGTGCGCCGCTCGACGGCCTCGACTTCACTCAGCCGTGCCGGCACCTCCGGTTTGCCCGCCAGATCGGTCCGCCGGAAGACGATCCCTTGCCCGGCCGGGGCCGGCAGAAACGTCGCTTCCGTCGCGGCGCCGGTATGCAAGCCGGTGCCGCGCAGCGCCGCGCGCCGCGTGACCGAGCGCCTAGCGCTCGCTGGAGGAAGCGGGGGCAGCGGGCGTCTCGGGCTTGGGTTGGACGAGCGCCTCGAGCTCGTCGACGATCTTGGCGAGGCGGTACATCGCGGCCTGGGCGCGCAGCAGCTCGCGGTGCGGGCGCGCGGGATAGCCCGACACGGTGCCCTCGGCGGGAATGTCCGCGATGATGCCCGACTGCACCAGCAGCCGGGCGCCGTGCCCGATCGTAATGTGATCCGCGATGCCGGTCTGTCCCGCGATGATCACATCGTCCTCCACCTGGCAGCTGCCGGCGATGCCGGCCTGCGCCATGATGAGACAGCGCGCGCCGATCCGCACGTTATGGGCGATGTGGACGAGATTGTCGATCTTCGTGCCCGATCCGATCACGGTGTCGTCCACGCTGCCGCGGTCGATGCACGTGTTCGCGCCGATCTCGATGTCGTCCCCGATGAGGCAGCGCCCCACGTGCGGGATCTTCCGGTGCCCCCCGCCGGCCTTGCCGGGGATGTAGCCGAACCCATCGCTGCCCAGCACCGCGCCGGCGTGCACGATGACGCGTTTCCCGAGCGCGGTGCCCGGGTACAGCGTGACGCCCGGGAACAGCTGCGTGTCGTCGCCGACGGCCACGCCATCGCCGAGCACGCATCCCTCACCGATGCGGACGTTGCGGCCCAGCTGCACCTCGCGGCCAAGACAGGCATGCGGGCCGATCGCGACCGGTTCCTGCCACGTGGCGCCGCGCCCCACGACCGCCGTCGGATGCACGCCCGCTTCCCAGACGGCCTGCGGGTACAGCACGGGAAGCACGACCAGCAGCGCCGCGTACGGCTCGGCGACGACGACGCGGGTCTCGGGCCCGCCCTCGGCCGACTCGAACACCGGCGGCACGAGCACTACCGAGGCGCTGGTGCGCTGAAAGTAGGGGAGGTAGCGGGGCGAGGCAAGAAAAGAGAGGTCGCCGGGACCCGCGCGCTCGAGCGGCGCGACCCCGGCGACCGTTACCGTACCCGGCCCCACCAGTCGTCCGCCGGTGAGGGCCGCGATTTCACTCGCGGAGAGCGGCCGCGTTCCCGCCGAATTCATCGGGGGACGAGCGCCCGCCGCCTGGTTACTGCGCCTGCGACAGGCGCTGCAGCACCCGGGGCGTGATGTTCAGCGCCGGATCCGCCGCGGCGACAAATCCCCCGCTGGCGTCGGCATCCAGGATCAGCGCGTAGTTCATCTCCGCACGGATGCCCTGAATCACGGAATTGATGCGCGCGCGGAGCGGGCCGAGCAGCTCCTGCTCCCGTTGCTGCAGGCGATCCTGGAGCTGGTTGGAGCGCTGCTCCATGCGCTGCTGCATGGCTTTCAGGTCGTTTTGCTTCGCCACCCGCGCCGCGGGCGACAGCACGAGCGACTGCTGGTCGAAGACCTGCACCGCGGAATCGAGCTGCTGCTGCAGCTTCTGCACTTCCACCTGCGACGCCTGGAACTCGCGCCGGTAGGTGGACTCGGCAGCCGCGTACCCGGGCGTGGCGTGCAGGATCTCCTGGGAGCTGATGAACGCGATCTTCAGCGGCGCCGCCGCGGGCGATGGGCCCTGGGCGAGGACGACAGGGGGCGCCGCGACCAGGACGGCGGCGGCGGCGACGGCGGCGAGGGAAACGGGCACGAGACGCTGCATAACGCGGGAACTCCCGGAGTAGAGCGTGGGTGTGGCTTAGAAGAAATTGCCGAGCTTGAAGTGCAGCTTCCAACCTGGCTTGGGCCGGCCGAAGACATCGACCCGGTCGAATCCGTAGGCGTAATCGATCCCGAGCGGCCCGAGCGGCGAGATGACGGCGGCGCCGATCCCGGCGCCGCGGAACAGCCGTGTGGGATCGAACTGCGCGGGCCGCGACCAGACGTTCCCGGCATCGAAGAACGTCGAGAGGTACAGCATCTGCGACACGCGCATCCCCAGCTCGCCCGTCATCGTGAAGAAGGCTTTGCCGAACGCGTTCGGGCTCGCGCCGTTGGCGCTGGCGTTGGGATCGTAGCCGAACGGCGTGATCGAGGCCTCGTCATACCCACGCAGCGGAATGAAGAACTGCGTGCCGCCGAGCGTGAACAGCTGCTCGAAGAAGGGCGAGTTGCCGAACACGAAGCCCGACCGCGTCGAGAATCCGAGCACGAACTTGACGTTGGAGGTCGCTGCGTTGCCGAGCGAGCCGATCGGGGCGTAGAAATGCCCTTCCACGTCGACGCGCTGGAAGTTTCCCGACCCGCCGAGCAGGCCGCCGCTCTGCGACAGCCCGAACTGGACCATCGTCCCGGCGGTCGGGAACGGCAGGTCGATCCGGGTGTCGCGCATCAGCGAAAGCCCGAGCGTCGAGCGCACGCAGTCGTTGCAGCGGAACGCGCTGGAAAACGCCGAGTTGGTCGACGAGCCGGTGAAGCTCTGCTGATCGATGCCGTACGAGGCGAACAGCCGGGTGTAATTGTCGCCGAACACCGGAAACCCCAGCTGCAGCCTCGCGCCGCGCCGCCGCAGGCGGCCCAGGTCGCCGATGACGTAGCGGACGCGCGTGTTGTGCACGCCCACCGTCGCCGAGATGCGCGATTCGCGCACGGCCGGATCGGTGAACGAGACGTCGAAGTCGTTGATGTTCTTGCCGAACTGCCACTGGAACCGGCCGCGCTTCCCCTGGCCGAACAGGTTCGGCTCGTCCAGGCCGAGGAAGCCGCCGACGCCCGTGCCCTGCCCCACCGACGCGCCGAAGTTGATGTTGCCGGTGCGCTTCTCGGAGACGCGGAACACGACGTCGATGTCGCCCTGCTCGTTCGCCGGCTTGGTATCGGGGAACGGCATGGGCTGATTGAAGAAGCCGAGGTTCGAGACCCGCTGGTAGGAGGCGATGAGCGCGTCCTGGCGGAAGACGTCGCCCGGCACCATCACGATCGCTTCGCGGATCACGCGATCATGCGTCACGTCGTTGCCGCGGATCTCCACGTGGCTGACGATCGCCGGCTGGCCTTCGGTGATCACCCAGCGGAGGTCGACGACCGGCTTGCCGTCCGGCCCGGTCCGCCGCAGCACGTCGGGCCGCACGTTGACGTAGATGTAGCCGTTGTTGTAGTAGAGCGTCTGGAGCTTGCGCGTGGCATCCTGCCACAGTTGGTCGTCGAAATAGGCGATCTGCCGGTGTTTGATGCCCAACAGTCCCGTGCGCTGCTCCCCGGTGAACGGATAGAACGTCTGCAGCTCGTCGGTCGAGAAGCGCCGGTTGCCGACGATTTCGAACGAGCCGATGCGATACGGGTCGCCCTCGCTGACGTGGACGACCAGCGTCGCCTTCCCCGTCCCCTCGTGCACCATCAGTGTGTCGTCGAGCACCTGGAAGTCGACGAAGCCTTGCTTCCCGTAGAACGACGGCAGGTTCTGGCGCAGGTCCTCGGCGATCCGGTCGTCGTTGTACTCGCCCGAGCGGAACCACCAGAACCCTTCCGGGCGCGAGTGCATCTGGGCCGCGAGCTGCTCGTCGGTGAAATGCGTGTTGCCCTGGAAATCGACGCGCGCGATCGCCACGCGGCGCCCTTCGTCGACGTCGAAGATCACGCGCACGCTCGACGAATCCCGCTCGTAGACG
>QHUE01000214.1 GCA_003221825.1 Gemmatimonadota bacterium | reverse complement strand
CGTCGCCTTTTACGCGATCACGGGCCAACTTCCGTTTCACGCGATGACGGACACGGGCCTCTTGGCGCTCCACATCGCCGAGCCGGCGCCGCCGCTGGCGAGGGTTGCCCCGTTGGTCCCGCCCCGCCTTGCCCAGATCGTCGACCGCTGCCTGGCGAAGGAACCGTGGGAGCGCTTCCCCGACGCGGGGGCGCTCGTCAAAGCCGTCGTGGACGCGGTGGAGCCGCCGCCGGTCCCGCTTGCCGTGCGCGCGTTTCTCGTGCGCGGCACGCATCTCGAGGGTCCCGCGCTGATCAACACATTCATGACGGGCGCGATCCTGCTGCCCATGGCTGTGGCCGCCTGGCTGGCCGCGACCCCGCCGGCGCTTCGCGGGCTCGCGACCGCGGCACTCGTCGCCGGAGTCGTCGTGCCGGGAGTGGTCGCCGTCACGCGCGTCCGCCGCCTGCTCGCCGCCGGCCACGACCGGGGCGACCTCGTCGCGGCCCTCGCGGCGCGCCAGGCGCGGCCGCGTGAGGAGCTGGCCTTTGTTTATGGTCCGCGCCCCGTGGGCATCGAGCGCGCGATTGCGTGGCTCGCCCGTATCGCTCTTCTGGGCACGGCGGCCGCCGTGGCGGCGATAGTCGGCGCGATCGCGGTTCCGGTGGACGTCGAGCCGCTGCTGCCGGCGGTGGCCGTGGCGGGCGCCGCGACCTCGTTGCTCGCGAGCGTCGTGGCGCGCGCCCGGAACGAGCAGCGCACCGACCCGCGCGGCGAGCGGCGCCTGCGGTTCTGGCGCGGAGCCATGGGGCGTTGGCTGTTCCGCATCGCCGGTGTCGGCGTCGAACACACGCCACTCGTCAACATCCTGCACAGCTCAGAAACGCCGGCCTGAGTCGGCGTTAGAATAGGGGTGCCATGACGCATCCCCCAGCCGATCGCCTGTTCCTCGACTTCCAGGCTGCCATTGCGGGCCGATACTCGCTCGAGCGGGAGCTGGGGCGCGGCGGCATGGGGGTGGTCTATCTCGCGCGCGAAGTGCGGCTGGACCGCCCTGTCGCCATCAAACTGTTACCGCCGTCAAAGACTTCCGCTCCCGGGTTGCGCGAGCGGTTTCAGCGCGAGGCGCGTACGGCGGCCAAGCTCTCCCATCCCAACATCATTCCTATCCACGCCGTCGAAGAGATGGGCGAATTCGTGTTCTTCGCGATGGCCTACGTCGAGGGTGAAACGTTGACGGAACGCGTGAGGAACCGCGGACCTCTCGCGCCCTCGGAGGCATCCCGCGTGCTGCGCGACGTCGCTTGGGCGCTCGCGTATGCCCATGGACAAGGCGTCATCCATCGCGACGTGAAGCCCGACAACATCCTGCTTGAAAATGGCGGCCGCGTGCTGGTGGCGGACTTCGGGATTGCGAGTGTCGTTGCAGGAGCGGGCGCCCTGTCCACCGGGGAGGTGGTGGGGACGCCTGAGTTCATGAGTCCGGAGCAGGCGCTCGGCGAAGCTGTGGATGCGCGCAGCGATCTCTACTCGCTGGGCATCGTCGGCTACTTCGCCTGCTCGGGAACGCTGCCGTTCGAAGCGGAGAAGGCGACCGAGGTGCTCGCCAAGCAGGTCACCGAGCCGGCCCCGCCGTTGGCGAACGTGGCGCCGCTCGTGCCGAGGCGACTCGCTCAGGCCATCGACCGCTGCTTGGCGAAAGAACCAGCCGACCGGCCGGACGGACCGGCGGCTCTCGCAGAGCAGTTGAGTCACGCCCTGGAGCAACGCCGCGAGCTCCCGGTCGCGTTGCGCGCATTCGTCAAACACGACGCGCGGCTCGACGGCAGCGGCGTGCTGCTCTGGCCGTTCGTCATGCTCGTGGCCACCCCCATCGCGGGGATGCTGACGCAATCGGTCGCCGTCGGGTTCATGACGCTGATCAGCGGCTATACCCTCGTCCCGTTGGGCGTCCTGATCAATCGGGCGCGCAAGCTTCTCAATGCAGGATTCGGGCACGGCGACATTGGCGTGGCGTTCAAGGCCGAGATCGACCGCAGCCGCGAAGAGCGGGCCTACGGGTTGGGCCACGGCGGCGGGCCATCATGGTTCGAGCGGCTGCTGCGATGGATCGGCGGCATCGGTACCGGGACCGCGATGGTAACGCTTGCTATTATGAATTCGATCCCCTTGGGCGAGTACACGCTCATGACGACGTTCGCGTGGACGTTGACGATCGGCGTCGGGTCGGGCATGGGCGCGCTCATCATGCTGCAACGCCGGCGGGACGTCGACGCAGAATTCTGGGGCCGGTTCTGGACGGGGCGGTTCGGGCGTTGGCTCTTCGGGGTCGCGCGGATGTTCACGAGTGCGAAAGCACTTCCCGCGTCGCTTACCCATCGTCCGACGGAGCTCGCCCTCGGCATGGCCGCCGAGCAGCTGTACGACACACTGCCCAAGGAGACGCGTCAGCAGCTGCGCGAATTACCCGACGTCGTCCACCGGCTCGAGCAAGACGCGCAGCGAATGCGCGCCCGATTGGAAGAGCTGCAAGAAGCGCTCTCGGACGTCGGGCAGCGCGGCACGCCCGGCACTCCTGATCCCGCGATCGGGGCCCGCCACGACCGCATCGTCGCGGACCTGAGTGCCGAGCGCGATCTGGTGCAGCAGCGTCTCAAGGACGCCGTGGCCGCGCTCGAGACGATTCGCCTCAATCTTCTGCGCCTGCACGCGGGCACGGGCTCGGTGCGGAGTCTGACGACGGATCTGGGTCTGGCGCGGGAAGTCGCGCGCAGCATCAGCGCGCAGGTCGAGGGGTTCCGCGAGATCGAAGAGGCCCTCTAGTCGCGCACCCGCTGCAGCCGCTCGACCGCTTGCTGCAGCATGTCCTCCGTCTTACAGAACGCGAACCGCACGTACTTGCGGCCCAGCTCGGCGCGCGAGTAAAAACTCGAGCCCGGCACCGGTGCGACACCGTGCTCGGCGGTCAACCATTTGGAGAACTCATCGTCAGGGAGCTCGGAAATATCTGAAAAGTCTGCCATCACGTAATATGCGCCCGCTGGCACCCGACACCTGAAACCTGCCTTTAAGAGACCCGCGCACAGGATGTCGCGGCGCCGGCGATAATCCCGCGCCAGGCCGTCGTAGTAATCGTCGCCGAGGGTCTCGATCGCCACGGCGACCGCCTCCTGCAGCGGGGCGGGAGCGCCCACGGTGAGGAAGTCGTGCACCTTGCGGATGGCATCCGTGACGTCGGGCGGCGCGACGATGGTGCCGATGCGCCACCCGGTGATGCTGAACGTCTTCGAGGCGCCGCTGATCGTGATCGTGCGATCGGCCATCCCCGGCAGCGTCGCGATCGGGATGTGCTCGCCCTCGTAGTAGATGTGCTCGTAGATCTCGTCGGTCACCGCGAACGCATCGTGGCGCTGGCACAGCTCGGCGATCGCCGTCAGCTCGGCGCGCGACAGGACCCGCCCGGTCGGATTGTTGGGCGTGCAGACGATAATGGCGCGTGTTTTGGCGCTGAAGGCTGTGGCGAGGCGGTCGAGGTCGATCGGCCCCTCGGCGGGCATCGGCACAAACACCGGCTTGGCGTCGCACAGGATGGCGTCCGGCCCGTAGTTCTCGTAGAAGGGCTCGAAAACCACCACTTCGTCGCCCGGGTTTACGACCCCAAGTGCCGCGGCGTCTTTTAGGACGTCAGGGCAGGGGAAGTTCGGGAAGCCCTGAGCCAGGTTGATGGCCCCGTGCTCATTGGCGAGCCGGGTCATCCCACGAATCACCGATTCCGTGAAGCCGTGAGTGCGGCGTGCCGTACGCATGTCCGCGAAAGATACCGTCTTGACCGGCAGTTCGGACGGAGGCCAATTCCGCTGGCTGTGAAGTCCCGTCGTGAGCCGTTGTTCTTCCGGTCGCTTGGGGCCCGCGTTCTTCTCGCGTCGGGCCTTCTTTTAACGCTTGTCACCTGCCGTGACGGGACCGGCCCGGAGGGCCTGCACTACGCCCGGGTCGCCGTCGCGCCGGTCTTCCCGTCCGAGGCCGGACTTGCCGCCTTCGGTCTCGCCATCGACCGCGTGCGTTTCGTGGTGGTCCGGCCCATCGCGTCGCCCGACACCGTGGCCGACACGACCGTCGCCCTGCCGCCGGACGCGCGGGTCCTCGATCTCAGCCTCCGCGTTCCCATCGTCACGTCGCCCGAAACGGTGCTGGTCTCGATTGTGGCGCTGGCGGGAGCGGTGCCGCTGTTCGAGGGCACGGCTCCCGTCGAGGTCTCGGCAGGTCTCGTGGCGCCGCCGACCGAAGTGCCGGTCACGACATATGTGGGGCCTGGTGCCGGCGTAGACAGCATCGCCATCGCGCCGCGCACGCCTTTCATCTATTTCGGTGATTCGCTGCGCTTCCAGGTGCAGGCGTTCCAGGGCGGGACGCCGGTGCAGCAGTTCTACGTTTCGTGGAGCACCAGCGACACCGCGCTCGCGCATGTGAACGGCGCCGGTCTGCTGCGGGCGCCGATCAACCGCTCCAGCGTGCGAGTCGTGGCACGTACACCCGCGGGTGTGCGTGACTCCGTGCTCGCGACGTTCCAGCCGCTCGCGAATCAGCTCGTTCGCATCGCAGGCAACCTCCAGTCCGACACCATCGGGCGCCCGCTGGCGCTGCCCCTCGAGGTCGAGGCTCGCGCGGCGGACGGCTTGGGTGTGGCGGGCGTGGCGGTGCACTTCCGCGCACAGCTCGGCGGCGGCTCGGTGGCGGATACGCTCGTCCTCACCGACAGCTCTGGGCAGGCACGCACGGTCGCGACCCTCGGCTTGCTCATCGGGGCGCAATCATTTCAGGCGACCGCGGCGGGGCTCAGCGGGAGTCCGGTAACGTTTGACATGATGGCGCTTGGGAGTGCCCCGACGCAGCTGCTCTCGGCGGCCGGTGACGCGCAGCTCGCGGTCGTGAACACCGTCGTTGCCGTGGCGCCGAGAGTACTTCTTAAGGACGCCGCCGGTAATCCGGTGGCCGGTGTGCCGGTCACCTTCACGGTCACGGGTGGCGGGGGCAGCCTAAGCGGCGGCAACCAGACAACCGACGCGAGCGGTATCGCGACGGTCACCTCATGGACGCTCGGCACACTGGCGGGAACGAACACGCTGCTCGCAAGCCGACGCAATTGACGAATGCCGTGGGCGTTGCCGCGGTCGGCAGCTGGACGCTGGATACGCTCGCCGGTACAAATGTTCTGCATGCGACAACCAGCGCGCTGTCGACGACGTTCAACGCAACCGGGCTTCCGGACATGCCGAGTCTCCTCGTCAAGACGCTAGGCGACAGCCAGATCGGCGTGGTCAACGCGCCCCTTCCAACCGCGCCGACCGTCCGCCTCACCGATCGCTATAAGAACCCGATCGCTGGGGATACGATCAACTTCTCTATTCTCACCGACGGTGGTTTCGTTGCCACGCCGATCTCGGTCACGAACGCGAGTGGAGTTGCGAGCGCCGGCGCGTGGACTCTGGCAAACTTCCTGGCGCAGAACGTCCTGCGGGCGGAGGTGCAGAGCGTCCCCGCCGTGGTGCCCGTTCAATTCACTGCGTTGGGAACCCATGACGTGGCGGCTCAGCTGCTGCGCGTGACCAGCGATACACAGACGGCGCTCGTCAACAGCCCTGTGGGCGTTCCGCCCGAGGTTAAGGTTGTCGACCAGTACTTCAACCCGGTGCCGGGGGTCTCGGTGACGTTCACGCTCACCGGCACGTTGATCGGCAGCCTGTTGCCCGGCACGGCGGTGACCGATTCGACTGGAATCGCGCGCGTCGGAAGCTGGACGCTCGCGGCAGTCCCCGGGTTGAACACGCTCGACGCGGCTGTGTCGGGACTCGCGGGCAGCCCCGTGACGTTCAGCGCCAACGGGATCACGACGACCGCCAGCACCATCGTGCTCAATACCGGAGACCTCCAAACCGGGATCGTCGGAAGCACGCTCGCGACCCCGTACTCGGTCGCGGTGAAGGACGCGGTCGGGCTGCCGGTGTCCGGCGTGCCGGTGCGTTGGGCAGTGGGAGCAGGTGGCGGCTTCATCACGCCGGCCACGTCTGCAACGGACGCGAATGGGATCGCCAGCGCTACGCGGACCCTGGGCGGGTCTCCAGGCACGCAGACCGCGACCGCATCAGTCAGCGGTTTGACGGGCTCGCCAGTCCCGTTCAGCGCAACGGCGCTGACGGATGCCCCGGCGCAGATCGTCAAGCTGTCACTTGACCCGCAGTCGGCGATCGTGGGGTCCGCCGTTAGCTCACCTCCGAGCGTCCGGGTGGTCGATCAATTCGGCAACGCCGTCGCAGGCGTGGGCGTGACGTTCGCTGGCCTTATTGGAGGGGGCTCGGTCACGGGCGCGACACAAACGACCGACGCGCTGGGAATCGCGATGGTTGGGAGTTGGACGCTCGGCACGGTGGCGGGGCTCAACAACAATAGCGTGACCGCCAGTGTCTCAGGGCTGCCAGCCGTTACGTTTATGGCGAGCGGCATCGCGGGCGCGCCCGCGCGCCTCGTGTTTCTCACCGAGCCCACACGTGCCCTGGCGGGTGACACCATCGCGCCCGCCGTGCAGGTGGCGATCCAGGACCTGTACGGCAACCTCGTCATCTCGGCGAAGGACGTTGTGTCGCTGGGGCTTGGAGCAACGCCGAACCCCGCGGCCAAGCTCCAGGGCATCGTCGATGCAGCGGCGGTGAACGGAGTAGCGTCGTTCCCCTATTTGGCCGTCGACTCCGCCGGTCTCGGCTACGCGATCGCCGCCACGTCCGGCACCCTGACGGGCGCGGCGAGCACGCCGTTCGACATCGGTGGCGTGATCAAGGCAATTCCGGTCACGCGTCTCGGGGCCGTCGCGGCCGCGATGAACGATCAAACGAAGAAGATCTACGTACCGGGAGCGACCCTGGTCTCGGTGTTGCTCGACGACCGCGAGCTGCAACCGCAACTCACGGGATTCGAGTCGCCGTTTGGCGTGGCGGCGAATGCAACGACGAATCAGGTCTACGTATCGAGCCTGGCGGGTGTCGCCGCGATCGACGGAACAGTTGATGTCGTCCGTCTCTTCATTCCGGTCGGGACCAGTCCTAAGGGCGTCGCGGTGGACGAAACGGCCAACCGGATCTATGTCGCCGTCGCGGCCGATCCGCTCCAACGCGGTCCCGCGCTCGTGCCGATCGACGGGTCTACGGACATCGTCGCCACCACGGATATTGTGTTCCTTCCCGCGCCGGGCTCCGGCGTTGTATTCAACCCGAATGATGGGTTCGTCTACGTCGCGATCCCGACGTTCCAGGAAGTGGACGTGATCAATCCGAAGCCCGGAGGCGCTACGCTAGTGGGGCGGATTCAGAATCTCGGGAAGGGGACCTACGGCCTCGCGGTAGACACGCGGGCCAACCGGCTCTATGTGACGAATCGTGACGACAACAACGTATCGGTGATCGACATCTCCGCGCCGGACCCGGGCGCCTTCAAGGAGATCGCGCGGCTACCCGTGGGCGCTGGGCCGGAGGCGGTGGCCTTCGACGCCAGTCGCGGCGTGGCCTACGTGGTGAACACCGGTGAGAACACCGTGTCGCTGATCGATGCTGGCAAGCTCGGCGTGTTTGCCACACTTGTCGTTGGACCGAACCCGAAAGCGGCGGTCGTCGATCCCGTGACGGGGCGGGTGTACGTACCGACTCAGACAGACGACATGGTGCGGGTGATTCAGCCCTAGAACGAAGACCGGCCGCCGAGCTCTCGCCCGACGACCGGTGTTTGATCTTGCCTAGGGGCCGCTCTATAACCGCAGCCGCACATTGATATCCACCAACACCGCGTCTGGCGCATCCACAAACACCACGCGATTCTCGACCCGCCGAATGATCATCTTCATCGGTGGGCCCTTGCCCTTGCCCCGACCCATGTTGCCGCGGCGATAGTACACGACCTGGTCGTTGCCCACCGTCTCGATACGGATCACTTCGTAGCCCTGATGCACCAGCACGTCGCGCGTGATGGAGACGGCGCGATCTGGCGCGACCGTGAATTCCCTCTTGTGCCCATGCCCCTTCCCCTGCGCCGCCGCGGGCACGACGAGCACTACGGAGAACACTGCGACCATTCGCAACAGGCGTTTCATTCGGAGCCTCCTATTTCAGTAACAGCTTCGCGATCGTATTGAGCTGCATGTTACTCGTGCCTTCGTAGATCGTGCCGATCTTCGCGTCCCGGTAGAACTTCTCGACCGGATACTCCTTGGTATAGCCGTAGCCGCCGAAGAGCTCTACGGCGAGCGACGTCACGCGCTCGGCGACCTGCGCGCTCAAGAGCTTCGCCATCGCCGCTTCCTTCGTATACGACTCGCCCGCATCCTCGAGCCGAGCGGCGTTGTAGACCATCAGGCGCGCCGCCTCGAGCTCGGTCGCCGCCTGGGCGAGCTGGAATTGCACGCCCTGAAAATCGGCCACCGGCTTGCCGAATTGCTGCCGCTCTTTCACGTACTTGAGCGACGCGTCGAGCGCGCCGCGCGCCACGCCGATCATCTGTGCCCCGATGCCGATGCGCCCCGTGTTCAGCGTCTCGATGGCGACTTTGTACCCGTTCCCGACTTCACCAATCAGGTTCGCCGCCGGGATTTCGCAGTGATCGAGGATCAGCTCGGCCGTGGACGACGCGCGTATGCCGAGCTTGTCTTCTTTTTTCCCGACGCTGAAGCCCCTGAATCCGCGCTCCACCGCGAACGCCGTGATTCCTTTATATCCTTTACTCATGTCCACATTAGCAAACACCAGAAAGAGGTGAGCCTCGGCGCCGTTCGTGATCCAGAGCTTGCGGCCGTCGAGGATCCACGTGTCGCTCTGTTTCTTCGCTTTCGTCTGCAGGCCAAATGCGTCGGATCCCGAGCCCGCTTCTGAGAGCGCGTACGCGCCCACGACTTCAGTCGCGAGCCGGGGGAGGTAACGCTGTTTGATATCGTCCGACGCCCATTTGAGCAGCAGCGCGTTGACGAGGGTGTTCTGCACGTCGACGAAGATGGCCGCGGACGCATCCACTGCGGACAGCTCCTCAACGGCGAGCACGGTCATGAACAGGCTGCCGCCGGCGCCGCCGTGTGCCTCCGGGATCTCGATCCCCATGAGGCCGAGCTCGAAGAATTTGGGAATCAGGGTGGGGTCGAGCTGCGCGGCCTGCTCCATCGCGTGGACGCGCGGGCGGACCTCGCTCTCGGCGAAGTCGCGCACCGCGCCCTGGAACATCCGTTCTTCCTCGGAGAGCTGCGTGAGTGGTGCGGCCATCAATGAAGCCGCATAAACGCGCGCTGGATGGCGGCCGGAGGAACCGCGCCGGGGCGCCACACGCGAATGGAATACACCCGGCCGTCCACGACCTCGAAAGAGATCGCGTTGCTGCCCCAGTCCCACCACTCGCCCTTGAGTCCCATTTCCTTGTCGTTGAACTCGCCGCGCGTTTGCGGTGTGCCGAGCTGCGCGAGCACGCGCGCGGCGGGATCTC
>QHUE01000076.1 GCA_003221825.1 Gemmatimonadota bacterium | reverse complement strand
AGCTGGAAGATTTGGAGCAAGTCCTGCGTCACATGATCGAGATTGCCGATGTCCGGGCAAATGCCGACAGTGACGTTGGTGTTGAACTTGCCGGCCGCGTTGACTTCCGTGAGCGGCGGCTCCGTATGGAAATCGTAGCAGGAATTGCCGATCGGCCCGATCTGTCCGGAAAACACCGGTTCGAGCAATCCCGCGATGCACGGGCGGTCGTCCGCAGACTCGATGATGAGCGTGACCGGTTGGTCCACAGCGCCCGCCGGGATGAAGACGCCGGCCTGGCCGTTTTCCGTGACGATGGTGGTGTTTGCCCCCGGCTGCACGGTGCCTTCACCACAGTCTGAGTCCGCGCGCTCACATTGTGAGCCGACCCCGATGAAGAACGTGATCGGGAGCGTGCGATCGTCGAGCAGGGGGATGAGGTCGCCCGTGTCGACGTTCTGCAGTTCCCAGCCATCGTCGACGACGTCCACATCGGTCAGACCGAGCTGCCGAGCGCCGGTCTGAACGGCGATGCGGTACGTGCACGCCGGGTCGAGGTTGTCGTCGCCGGTATGCCAGTTGGCTTGATATTGACCGTCCGCGACTTGCACCTGCGAGTCCGCGAACGTGCGCACAACGTCGCCGCTGCAAAGATTACTGATCGTGATCGTGGGACTGAGCTGGCGGGAGAACATTTGCCCGGCGGGCGGCTGCTGGTTCACCAGTGGCGGGAGCCAGAAGAAGAACGCATTGCCGCCGCCGTGGGCGCCATCCTGGATGAGCGCGGATGGGCCGGGCGGAAAGCTCCGATCGCTGTGACAGAAGACCACTCCGATCATGATGAGCGCCACGGAGGCGAGATACTTCAGAGTCCGTGCGTGAACGGGAAGGTGGTACATGCTGTCAAAAGAAAACTTGCGGCGCCGAAGCACCATCCGACAACGGAAGGAGATCGCAAGGGACAGAGGGGCTAATTCGAAAGAGTGAGGCGGGCGAGCAGCACCAAAAAAAAGAAGGGCGGCCCCGAAGAGCCGCCCTCCTTGCCTGCGCGCGCAGTTTACTGGATTGGCGGCTGCACCCGCACGAACGACAGATTGTCGAAGATCGCGAATCCATCGCCCGTCCCCGCGAAGCGCACACCGGCGATTCCCTCACCGGAGACGCAGATCGTCTGCTGCAGGCGCGCCGGAGTGGACGGCGCGGACTCCACGCGGCTCAGCGTTCCGCCGGACGCGTCGCGCGCTTCAATGAACGCGGTACCGGTCGCGGCTCCGCCACGCGTGCCTAACGGCGTCGCGCCGATGCATGCGAGCGCCTGGGGCTCCGTGAACGTCGCGACGATATCGCCGAACTCGTTCTCGCTAAAGTCCGACGCCACACCTTCCGGACAGACGGTGACGTTGTTCTGCCCGGGATTGGAGGCAGACGGTCCGTTATCGTTGGCGTAGACGCCGGTCCCCGCACACAATCCATTCGGGTTGCTCCGGCTGAACGTCACGCCGAGCCGCGAATAGAGTGAATTGACGACGGTGCCCGCCGCCACCGGACTGCTACCGTCCGGGCCGATGTCGAAGTTGATGTTCACCGCGTTCGGAAGCGCCCAGGTAAACCGGCTGAACCCGTCCGTGCTGCCGCCGGCACCCAGATCAAACATCATGCGATTGCTGCGCGCGTAGAGCGCGCGAGGGCTGACAAGCGCGGCGAGGCTCTTGGCGAGCTCGCCCAGCAGCGAGCGGCGCGCGCCGAACGTCGGATTGAACTCCGGATCGCAACGCAGAAACGGCGCCGGCACGTTATTGAGGGCCCGAATCGGCGACTCTTGACCCGCGTCAAATTGGAAAATCTGCAGGAGATCCAGGGTGGCGTGATCGAGACCCGACGCAATCGCGTCCGGACAAATGCCGATCGTGACGTTGGTATTGAACCTGCCGGTCTCGTTGATCTGCGACAGGGGCGGGTCGGTGTGGAAATCGTAGCATGCATTGCCAAGGATGCGCGGTGCCTTCACCGCAATCCGATCCCGTGCGCACGCACTGGGAGCCGACGCCAATGAAGAACTGCAGCGGCAGCGTCCGGTCGTCGAGCAGCGGGATGAACTCGGTCGTGTTGACGTTCTTCAGCTCACGGCCGCTGTCGACGACGTCCACGTCCGCGAATCCCATCAGCTTCGTGCCGACGGTGACGGTGACGCGGTACGTGCACGCCGAGTTCAGGTTGTCTTGAGCCGTCTGCCAATTGACGTGATACGACGAATCACTGACCGAGAGATCCGCGCCGGAAAACGTCCGCACCAGGGCGCCGTTGCAGAGGTTCGTGATCGTCACGACTGGACTCAAATGCGCAGAGAAAACCTGTGTCGCGGGGGCCTGCTGGTTCACGACGGGCGGCAGCCAGAAGAAAAATGCGTTGCCGGTGTTGTGGTTTGCGTCTTGAATCAGTGCGTTGGGTCCGGGGGGGAACGGCCGATCGTTTTGACACGCGGCAAATGCGGCGACGACGATGACGGTGAAGCCGATACGCTTCATAGGGCGACTCCCAGTTGGGGCCTGGTACAACCCCCAGCTGGGCGCGAATCTGGACGGTTGCGACGGCCTGCTCGACTGCGAACGGTTTTGGAATGCCGAGTAAAACTGCGCCGAAATGGCGACCCGTCAAGCAGTGAGCTCGCTCACGGGTTTTGTGAGCTACGTCACGAATGCGGTCGGGCGAGCGCCTGGAAGCCGGGATGCTTTTGGAGGTCCCACCACCACCAGAAGATGTCGCCGCCGACGCGGAACGAGTGCTCAGGATTGGCGGCTACGTATCGCTGTAGCAAGCGGATAGCCTCGTCCTGCTCGCCCAGGAGGGTACGGACGAAAGCCTCCATGGCGACGAGGTCCTGCTCGGGATCGAGCTCCGGGGTGCCCCGCGACCGCTCGATCACCGCATGCGCGCTGTCTTTCAGGCCCGCCCGGGCGATGGTGGCGGCGACCATCATCTGCTCGCGCAGGTGAATGACCCCGCGCCGTGGCGCGGGCACCAGGGAATCGATTCCCGCGAGCAGTCGCCAGGCACGAGGGACGTCCGGCTGCTCCAGGCGAGTCATCATGTAAAGCTGGCATTCGAGGAAGCGAAAATCTCGCGGAAAGCGTCGGTCCCCCTCCTCGCACCACCGCTGCGCCTGGCGCTGCTGATCGAGATCGTAGGAGGTAAAGAACAGCCGATAGAGAATGTCCGGCGCGTTACCGAGGTACGCGTCTTCCTCGTACGCGCGTCGCGCCGCCAGCGCCGCGCCTTGCAGATCTTTGGTCTGGTAATAGAGGCTGCTCAGCGTGGCGAACGCGCTCGCCAGGGTTGGATCGATGTTCGTCGCCTGTTCGAGATCACGGCGGGCATCATCGAGCAGCGCGCTGGCTTGTTGTGGATCGGGCGGGCGGGCCAACTGCCAGCGCCGGTAGCGCAACGTGCCGCGCAGCTCGAGGGCGCCGGGATCTTGTGGGTCGAGCACATTGTTTGCTTGCACCAGCACGTCCGCGTCTTTCCGTATCCGCTCGGACTGCTGCACGAGCGACCACGCTTCGGTGCTGCTCGTACCGGCCCGCTCTTCCCGCAAGCGAACCTCTTCCCCGAGCTGCTCGCGCAGCACGCGCGCGACTTCAGTTGCGAGCGTATCGCGGATCAATAGGAGGTTGCCGACCGGCTCTTCGAAGCTGGCGCGCCGCAACAGATCGGCGCCGCTCGAGCCGTCCACGAGTCGCACCGTGACGCGAACGCGATCGCGCACCGGGTCGACGCTGCCTTCGACCAGTGTTCCGGCGCCAACCGCCCGCGCGATGCTGTCACGCGGCAAATCGGAATGCCGGAACGGCAGCACGCCGTTGCGTGAGATGACGTGGAGCGTGCGAACTTGCGAGAGTTTGTCGATCAGCGCCTCGGTGAGTCCGTCGGCGAGATAGCGCAGCGAGCTGTCGGGGCTCAGGTCGCCGAAGTACAAAACCGCCACTCGCCGCGGATCGAGCGCCCCACTCGCAGACGTCGCGCTGCCCCGTTTGCCCAGGATGAGCCAAGCCGCGGCGACGAGCACGACGGCGCCAAGCGCAATCGAGAGCAAGCGCCGCTTCCGGACGAAATACGACGACCGGCGCCGTCCGACCGTCACGCGCGAGACCCGGCCGGTGCTCGCCGCGGTCAGCGCTTTGGCGAATTCTCCCGAAGTCTGATACCGGTCTGCCGGCACTTTCTCGAGCGCGCGCTCGATCACGACTTCGAGCTCGTCGGGAATCGCGTCGCGCACGATTTTGAGCCGCGGCACGGCGTCGAGCGAGTGGCGCGCCATGATCGCCTGCGCCGTCGGTCCGGTGAAGGGCGGCTGGCCGGCGAGGGTCTCGTAGAGCACGCAGGCGAGACTGTAGATGTCGCTGCGCCGGTCCACGTGGCCCGAGCCCGAGGCTTGCTCGGGCGGCATGTATGCCGGCGTCCCGATCGCGAGCCCCGTTTGGGTCAGCTTGTCGCCGCCGGCCGCACTGACGGCGCGCGCAATGCCGAAGTCGGTGACGATCGCATGTCCGCCCGAGAGCATGATGTTCTCGGGCTTGATGTCGCGATGCACGACGTCGTGGCTGTGCGCGTACGCCAGCGCCTCGGCGACTTCCTTCGCAATCTGCAGCGCATCGTCGACCGGCAGCTGGGGCTCGCGGTCCAGCCGGTCGCGTAGGGATTCCCCCTCGACGTAGGGCATGACGTAATACAGCGTTCCACCGGCGTCGCCGGAATCGTAGACCGGCAGGATATTGGGATGCTGGAGGCCGGCCGCGAGCTTGATTTCGCGCAAAAACCGTTCGCGGCCGAGGGCCATGGCGATCTCGGGGCGCAACGTCTTGAGGGCGACGAATCGTTCGTGGCGGGTATCGCGCGCCAAGTAGACGAGCGCCATGCCGCCGCGTCCCAGCTCCCGATCAATGATGTAATGATCGGGGAGCGCGGCGTTCAGTTCTGCAAAGGGATCAGTCACGCGAATTAACGATAGTGATGGCGAACCTGCTCAGCGAGCGCCCGGGCGAGGTCGGGCAGCAGCGCGCGCGGCCACGGGGCGTTCATGGCGGAGCGCACCGCTCCGGTCCCCGCGTCGATCACGATCATTCGTACGAACACTGAATCGCTCTTGCCCCCGAACGGATCGAGGCGCCCATAGACCGCGATGCCGGCGCTGGTGCGGCGCGCCAGGTCGAGGGCCGCGATCTCCGGCCGCTTCTGTCCCTGCCAGCGCTCGCGCACGACGTCCTGCGACACTGCGGTGAGGGGCGCCAGGCTGTCGAGGCGTGTGGTGAGTTCTTGTGCCAGGCGGACCCGCCAGGGCTCGAGGCCGGGCACGAAGATGTCGAAGGGCGCCACCGCCACCAGCGTGGGCTGGGGGGCGTGGAGGCGGGCGTACCGCACGAAGCTGACGGCGCCGGCGATGGTCAGCATCACCACGAGCGACGACAACCCGATGAGCCAACGCTTCGAAGTCATCAGCGGTCGCGTTGCGTCGGCGTCACCCTCATCCGTCCCGACGGTATGAGGGCGAGCCGCACGCTGCCGTCGGTGTGATACTCGGGCAGGAAGACTGTCGGCTCGGGATCCCGGTCCGTCCCTCGGCGACTCGCTCGCCCGACGACGACTCCCACGCTCTTGAGTTTGGTGCGCTGGTAGTGCGTGACCGCGTAGTAAGCGACTTGCTCCTCGAATGCCGCACGGTCCTTGAGCGCCCATGCCGCATGGGCGTCGTCGAAGATGGCGACGATCATGTTCGTCGTATCGACGACCATGACCAATGCGCTGGTGACGTGGAACTCGCGCTGGATTTCCGACTGGAGCCGAAACTGGAACTTGGGGAGCGCGTCGCACGCCAGCGCGAACGCGCAAATGCCCATTCCGAGCAGACGTGTCCGATTCAGCATTTTTTTAGGTAGGCTCCGTCCGGAAATTCACCTCACGGGCGGGGGCGCGCAATGCAGCAGTGGTGAACAGCAGTTGAAGCCGGCCCGTTACCATGGTGCCGCATGGTCACCGTGTGCACCGTCCTCCCTCCCCCTGAGCGCCCGCGTATCGACGCCGCCGGCGATGGCTGCTTCGACACGCTGCACGCCGACTCCCTGCGGGAAGCGCTTTACGTCGCGCGCCGCCGGCGCGTGGACGCGGTGGTCATTTCCGTGCATCGCTGTCACGGCGAAGCATTGCCGGGCGTCGCCCGTTTCGTGCGCGAGTTCCCCGCCATTCCCGCCGTCGCGCTCGTCTCGCGCCACGACCGCGAGGCGACGGAAACGCTGCTGCGCCTCGGCGCCACGGGCGTCCGGAGCGCGGTGGACTGCACCGAGCCCGACGGCTGGCGGCGGCTGCGTGACCTCGTGGGGCATCCCGCCTCCCCGGTCGCCGCGCGCATTCTCGCGCGGCTCATTCCCGCCCTCGGGGCGCCGCCCGAGCCGGCCCCGGCCGAGGAGACCCGGCTGTTTTTTGAAGCGGTGGCGAGGCTGGCGCCGGCCCTCAGCACCGTGCGCGGGTTGGCCCGGCACCTGCGTGTCCGGCCCAGCACACTCATGTCGCGCTTTCATCGTGCCCGGATCCCGTCTCCCAAGAGCTATCTCGCGGGCATGCGCCTGCTCCATGCCGCGTTCCTCTTTCAGAACCCCGGACTGTCGGTGTCGGATGTCGCCTACCGGATGGACTACTCTTCGCCGCAAAGCTTCGGCCGGCATCTGCGCGCCGTCCTCGGCGTCACGGCGGGAGAGTTTCGGCGCCGCTTTCCTTTTGATGTGGCGTTGGCGCGCTACATAGACCTGCTCATCACCCCGTACCGGGAGGCCCTGCGTGCGTTTCACCCCTTCAACGCGGGGTCATGGGACCAAGGCCCGAGCGCCGTAGCGGCCTCCCGGGCGGGGTGAGTGACGTCAGTCGGCGGCGGGACGGACTTGGTGCTCCACCGTGGTTTGCTCGCGCTGCAGGACCGAGAATCGCGCGATCCCGCCACGCAACCGCTCGGCGAGCTGGGCGAGCTGCTGCGATGTTGCCGTCAATTCGCCCATCGACGTGATCTGCGCCTCCGTCGCGGCCGCCGTGTTGTTGGCGCTGTCAGACGATGCTGTAGAGATACTGGCGACTTGCTGTAACGATCGTGCCAGCTCGGCCAGGCGGTTGGCTTGGCTGCGCGAGACCTCGGCCGTGGCGTTGACGAGCTCCCCCATCAGCTGCACGCCCTGATGGAGCTCTTGCAGCGCGCCGTCCGCTTCGGCGGCGACCGCGCCGATATCGCGGACTTTGGCCTCCCCCGACTGCATGGCGCGCCCGGCCGCCTCGATCCCCGTGCGCAGATCGCTTACCAGCTCCGCGACCTCGCGGGCCGACTTCCCTGCCTCGGCCGCGAGCGTGCGGACCTCGTCCGCGACGACCGCGAAGCCTTCGCCATGTTCTTCGGCGCGCGCCGCCTCGATCGCCGCGTTGAGGGCGAGGAGATGGGTTTGCCGCGCGATGCGGGCGATCGTCTGCGCGAACACGCCGATGCGCTCCGACATGCCGGACAGCCCCACGACGGTCGATGCGGTCGCGCGCACTTCCTCGCCGACTGCGCGCAGTGTCGCGCTCGCGCGCGCAACGCGCTCCCGTCCCCGCTCCGCCGTGCTGACGAGCCGTGCTGAGTCGACCTGCATCAGCTCCGCGCGCACGCGCAGCGATTCCGCCTGATCCGCGGCCTTCGAGCATGCGGTTGAAGCTCTTTTCGAGGAACCCGAGCTCGTCGGCTTCCGCGGCGGCCGCGCGCACCGCGAGGTACCCCTGTTCCGCTTCTCCCATCACGCTGCGCGCGCGCCGAATGCGTTGAATGAGCGTGGCGGGAATCCGCTTGAGCGTCATCGCCACGACGATGAAGACGCCGGTTTCGAGGTAGGCCGTCGTATCGAGGCCCGACCCGCCGGGATAAAGCTGGCCGTGCGCCCAGCTCGCGAGCAGATACGCGATCGATGCGACCAGCACGAGAAAGTCGCCGACCGCCTGTCCCTGATCGAACGCGTACGGCAGCACGGCGATGAACAGCGCTGCGACCACGCCGCCGTGGCCGAACCAGAGTACCAGCACATTGACCAGCAGGACATCGAGCAGCGGCAGCATGTAGATGAACCACCAACGGTACCAGCCACGCTCGTTGATCAGCCCGACCACCGCGTTGATCACGGCGGCGCCGCCTGAGAACAACACGATCGTGCCGAGGCGCGTGTCGCTGATCCCACCCAGCTTGCCGAGCACCCCAAGCACGAGCAGGGCGGCGGCGATGGCCCAGCGGCGCCGGTGACTGCGCTCGAATGTCTCGAGATCCTTGAAGCGCTGTTCGAGCGCGGTGGCGTCGTCGTGCCAGCCGCGTGCGCGGGCGGCGAAGGACAGGCGGCGTGTCGGCTCGGTCACTGCGGGAGTCCCAGCCCGAGATCGGACGCGGTCAGAAACGCCTCGACGAGATAGCCGTCGCGCTCGAGCGCCTCCCGCCCGCCTTCCTCCCGATCCAGCACGGCGAGCACGCCGAGCACCTGCCCCCCTTCGCTCTGCACCGCGCCGATCGCTTCGCGCGCGGAGCGTCCGGTTGTGAGCACATCCTCGACGATGACGACCGTGTAGCCCGACGCAAAGCAGCCCTCGATGCGCTGTCCGGTGCCATGGTCCTTCGGCTGTTTGCGGACGGTGAAGGCGTCCAGGAGCTGGCCGCGGCGGCGGGCCGTCAGCGCGAGGGCATAGGCGATGGGGTCGGCGCCGAGCGTCAGGCCGCCCACGGCACGGGGACTCCAGCCGCGCACGGCCAGGCGGTCGAGCCCGAGGCCGCCTACGACGGCGAGGCCATCGCCGGACATCGTGGTGAGCCGCGCGTCGACATAGAAGGATGACCGGCGTCCCGACGCGAGGACGAAGTCGCCGCGCCGCACGGAGCGCGCGAGGAGCAGATCCTTGAGCGTATTCCGAAGGTAGTAGTAGTCGCTACTACTATTCACTGTTCCGCTTGCCAACGATGTTCTTGAGCGCGCCGAGGATGCCGCGCGACTTGGAGGTGTCCTTGGTCTGGGCGAGCGCAGCCTCCAGCTCGTCGGCGAACGCGCTCACGGTGGCCTGGCGATCGCCGGGCTGGCGCGACAGGCCTTTCATGACCGCCGCTTCCAGGGCGGGCGCGAACTTCCGGTCGCTCGCCACCGATAACGGCGTCGCTTTCCCGCTCAACAGCTGTTGGAACAACTCGCGCGGGCTGCGCCCGTCGTGCGGATGGCGTCCGGTCAGCATGTAGTACGCGATCTTCGCGAGGCTGTAGATATCGGCGCGCCCGTCGACCAGCTCGCCGGAGAGCGCTTCCGGCGCGACGTACTGCAGCGTGCCGACAAAAAACCCGGTGCGTGTCAACCGCTCTTCCAGCGGCTGCTCGGCGTCCCGCGCAATACCGAAATCGAGCAGCTTCACGCTGCGCGCGCTCGGATCGTACATGATGTTCTCGGGTTTCAGATCGCGATGGATGATGCCGGCGGCGTGCGCCGCCGCCAGCGCATCGGCGAGCTGGCGGACGAGGGCCACCGCATCCGCGGGAGCGAGCGGGGCCTCGCGGTGTAAGAAGTCGGCGAGCGACTCCCCGGTGGCCCACTCGAGGGCGAGGTAGTACAGGCCGTCCGATTCGCCGAAGTCGTAGGTGCGGACCACACCTGGATGCACGACGCGGGACCCGTATCCCGCTTCCCGCAGAAATCGTTTGACCACAATGGGGTCGCCCCTGAGACGCTCGCGCAATACTTTGAACGCACAGGCGCCGCGCTCGGGATGCTCGGCGCGGTACACCTCCGCCGTTCCTCCTTCGCCGATGCGCTCGAGGAGGCGGTAGCCGGCGATCGACCTGCCGGCCAGGTTTTCGGGGGCCATGGGGGTTGTGCGCGAAACTAACGTCCCGCTTCGAGGCTCGGCAAGTGATGCGACGCGTGACACTGGTGGTGACGGCCATGCTGTCGGCTGGCGGCTGCGGTTCATGGCAGCGCGCCGGCGGTGCCGACGCCGCACCGCGCCGCAGCGCCGCAGGGCCGCGCCTGTTCGACGCATCGTCGGTGTATCGCTCGATGGGTGCGCTCGTCGGGGGCGGCGCGTTGCCGTTCATCGCCTCCGTGCGCTATCTCGCCGGGCCGACGCCCGACTCCACCCTCGCGTTGTTTTCCGTCTCGCTCACGAACCAGACTCTGACCTTCCAGCGCCGCGGCTCGGAGTTCGTTGCGGAATACCACGTCGAGGCGTCGTTCCGGACCGACAGCACCAGCCGCGCTGCCGTGCGTCAGATCGGCAGCGACGAGCAGGTACGCGTGCGCAACTTTCAGGAGACGCTGCGCAGCGACGAGAGTGTGATCTTCCAGCAGTTCGTCACCCTGCCCCCGGGCATCTACTACGTGATGGCGATGGTCCGGGATCGCAATGGTCCCGCGTTCGCGCGCGCGGAGCGGGCCGATACCGCGCCGCGGTTCGCCGGCACGGCGATGACCAAGCCGATCGCCGTCTACACCGCCGTGGGGCGGCCCGAGCGCCGCGCCTTTCCGAAGCTGGTCGCCAATCCCCGCGCCACCCTGCCATACGGTCCCGATTCGTTGCGCTTCTACGTTGAGCGGTACGGCGTGCGGCCGGCCGGGGAGCCGATCGTGGCGCGGATCGTCGACGGCGCCGATCACGAGCTGTGGCGCGACTCCGTGCCGCTGACGGGCGGTGCGGAGGTGTCCTCAGCGACCGTGGTCGTGGTGCCGTCGAAGCTCCCCGTGGGCTCGGCCGAGCTCGAGGTGCTTCCGGCGGGCGGCGGGGATACCACGCGCGCCCGGTTCCTGGTGAGCTTTTCCAATCAATGGGTGATCACGAACTTCGACGAGATGATGAGCCTGCTGCGCTATTTCGACCGCCAGGAATGGGTGGACTCGCTGCGGCGCTCGTCGGCCGAGCGTCGCCCGGACATCTGGCGCGAGTTCTGGAAGGCGACGGATCCGGTTCCGCTGACCCCGGAGAACGAGGCCCTCGACGATTATTTTCGGCGCGTGCAGCAGGCGAACATCCGGTTTCCGGACGAAGGGGGGCCCGGCTGGCTGACGGAGCGCGGGGAAGTGTTCATCTCCCTGGGCGAACCGGATGAGATGATCGATCTGTCGAACGGCATCGATCGCAACGGGGCCCGCGTGCTGCGCTGGACCTACGCGGCGGAGCGGCTCGTCCTCTACTTCCAGGATCAGACGGGATTCAGCCGCTATCGTCTGACGCCGACGTCGCGCGCCGAGTATCAGCGCGTGCTGATGCGGGTGAGGCAATCGAGACAATGAGCCGCCACGGCGCCTTCTGGGTTGCGGCGCTCGCGTCGGAGCTGGTGCTGGCGTCACTGGGCCGGGCCCAGACCGCGGTCCCCGATCACACCGCCACGTACCGCGCCGACTCGCTCCGCCTGTCGGGACGCCCCTGGCACGCCGCCGAGACGCTGCTCGCCGCGGCACGGCGCGACCCGAATCCCAACGCGTTTCTGATCGTGGAAGGCGCCAAGGCGGAGGTGCACGCCCGGCGGTTCGAGCACGCGCGGACGCTGCTCGCCGGGCAACCGTGGCTGCTCGACTATCTCGACGGTGAGGCGCTTGCGGTCCTGGCGCAGTCGGAGTTCGGCGTCGGCCGCTTCGCCGACGCCGCCACGCATTTCCAAATGGCACGCGCCCGTGCGCCCGCCGCGCGCGTCCCGCTGCTCGCCGTACGCGCCGGCGTGGCCTTCGATGCCGCGGGACAGGCCGACAGTGCCGCTCTCGCGTTTGCGGCGGCGCGCGCGGGCGGCAAGCTCGCGAGCATCGATACGTGGTTGCGCGTGCGGCAGGCGCGGGTGACGCGCGATACCGCCGCGGTGAGCCAGCTCGTCGCCGACGTGCCGGCGCCCGCAGCGCGCGATGTCCCGATCGCACGGGCGCGGTCGCTGCTGCTCGCCGGCGACACCACGCGCGCGATCGAGGCGTTCGCCGCGGCGGGGAAGGGCGGAAGTCTCGACGCCGCGCGGCTCGCCCTCGCGACGGGCGACTCCGCCCGCGCACGCACGATGTTGTACGCGCTCCTGGCGCGCGATCCGCTGAGTGACGATGCCGCGGCCGCCGTGAGCCTCGCGATCGGGCCGCTGCCGCCGCGCGCCCCCGACCAGCACGTCGCCCTGGCGAGAGCATTGAATCGGCGCACGAGCGTGCGCGACGCTCGCATTCACGTGGACCATGCGCTCAGAGCGGGAGATTCGAGTGCGGCCACGCTGCTGCTGTACGGAGAGCTGCTGGTGTCGTCCGGACGGCTGCGCGACGCCGTGCGCGCATACGCGGCCGCGGCGCACGACTCGGCTGCCCGCCCGCTGGCGGTCTACCGTCGTGCGCGCGTGCTGGTGCGCCTCGGCGATTCGACGGCGATCCCGGCACTGTCCGGGTTCGCGCAGAGCTACCCGGCCGATTCCGCCGCGCCTGGCGCGCTCTACATCCTGGGCGACATGCAGGATGGTCGCGACGATTGGGGACAGGCCGGCCGCTGGTATACGGAGCTGATCGGCCGCTATCCGACCGACGCGCGCGCATCACTCGCGCGCTTCCGTCTCGCCGCGCACGCGGAAAGCGCGGGTCACCCGGACAGTGCCGCGGCGTTGTATCAATCGGAGATCGACGCATCCGGCCCGCAACGCACCGCGGCGCGATTCTGGCTCGGCAAAATGGCGGCGGCGCGCGGAGATTCGGCGCAAGCCAAGCGCATCTGGATTGCGCTGGCCCACGAGGACTCGCTCGGCTACTACGGCATGCGCGCCCGCCGCGAAACGGGGCTTGGCCCCCTGGCGTTTGCTCCGCCGGTTGTCCAACCGACGCCGCCGGCACCGGCGGTCGTCACCGGTCTCGCCCGCATCGACACGCTGCTGCTCGCGGGGCTCGACACGGAGGCACAGGCGGAGGTGCGCGTGGTGTTGGCGCACCCGCCGCAGGATCTCGAAGGCCTCCTCGCGTGGAGCGAGGGACTGGGCGTGCGCGGCTACGGATCGGCCGCGGTCCGTCTGGGCTGGCAGGCCGCGCTGCTGGCGCCGGGCGACGTGCGCGTATTGCGGGCGATCTTTCCGTGGCCGAATCGCGCCGCCGTTGAAGCGGAGGCGCAAGAATTCGGCGTCGATGCGTTGCTCCTGGCCGCGCTGGTGCGCCAGGAGAGCGTGTTCGACGTCGAGGCGCTCTCGCCCGCCGGTGCGCGCGGCCTCGCGCAGCTGCTGCCGAGCACCGCGTCGCTCTTGGCGCGCGGGCTCGATGTCGCGTTCTACCCGGAGTGGATCACCGTCCCGGATCTCAATCTTCACCTTGGCGCCGCGCATCTCGCGGAGCTGCTCAGGCGCTTCGGTCGGGTCGACGCCGCGATCGCGGCGTACAACGCCGGGCCGCAGCCGGTGCGCCGCTGGCTCGACCGCGCCGGTGCGTCGGACCCCGACCGGTTCATCGAATTGATTCCGTATCCGGAGACCCGGGGTTACGTGCGCAGCCTGTTGCGCAATCGCGAGTTGTATCGGGCGCTGTATGGACCGTAGAAAACCCGCTTGACAGCCTCCCGGCCCACCGGTCTTTTGTAGCGCGTCCACGTTGGGCGAGGCACAAGACTCTGCAGGAGGCGGATCGTGATCAAGGGCAAGGTGAAGTGGTTCAATGACGCCAAGGGATACGGCTTCATTGAGCAGGAAGGCGGCGAAGACGTGTTCGTGCACTTCTCGGCGATTCAGATGGACGGCTTCAAGACGCTGGCCGAGGGTCAGGTGGTGGAGTTCGAAGTGCAGCAGGGGGACAAGGGGCTCCACGCCACGAACGTCGTGCGCGTCTGACGCGCGCCCTTCACCCGACCATTCCGCCCCGCCCGATTCTTCTGGGCGGGGTTTAGTTTTCCCGCCATGCCGCCCCGCCCAGCGCCCCCCATCCCCGCGACCTCAGCCGGCAAGACCTGCGTCTTCCTCGTGGACGGGTACGCGCTGATCTACCGGGCCTTTTTTGCCATGATCGCGCGCCCGCTGACCACCAAGAGCGGCGAGAACACATCGGCGGTGTGGGGCATCACGAACTTTCTGCTGCGGCTGTACGAGAACTACCATCCCGAATACGTCGGCTGGGTCCACGATCGCGGCGTCTCGTTCCGCCAGGAGCAGTACCCGGAGTACAAGGCGACGCGCGAGAAGCTGGGTGAAGAGCTGCAGCAGGACTTCGACCGTTCGCTCGAGCGTGTGTGCCAGGTCCTCGACGCGTTCCACATCCCAGTCATCGCGATCAACGGCTACGAGGCGGATGACGTCGTCGCCACCCTCGCGCAGCGCGCGGCCGGTGGCGGCCTGCAGGCCGTGATCGTCTCCGGTGACAAGGACTTCTACCAGCTCATCGGGGACGGCGTCGCGCTCCTCAACCCGGGACGCGGTGGCCAGGCGGCCGTCGAAGAGCAGTGGGTTGACCGATCCAATGCGAGCGAGCGGCTCGGCGTTCCGCCCGAACGGGTGGTCGATTATCTCGCCCTCGTCGGCGACACGTCCGACAACATCCCCGGTGTGAAGGGCATCGGCGACAAGACGGCGCTCCAGCTGCTCGAGACCTACGGCGATCTCGACACGATCCTGGCGAAGGCGGCCGATATCCCCGGGAAACGCCCGCGCGAGGCGTTGCTCGCGCAGGCCGACAACGCCCGGCTGTCGCGCCAGCTCGTGACGCTGCGCCGCGACGTGCCCGTCGAGCTCGACCTCGAGCAGCTGCGCGTGCGGACGCCCGATACCGACACGCTGGCGGCGCTGTTTACGGAGCTGGAATTCCGCACCTTGATTCCGAAGCTCACCGACCTCGCGTCGGTAGGCGTCGCCCAGCCGGCGGAGCCGGCGCTAGCCGCATCAGCGCCACCTGTGGGTCCGCGCGCGCCACAGCTCGCCGCTCCGCGTATCATCGACGATCCCGCCGATCTCCCCGGTATGGTCCAGGAGCTGCGCGGCGCGCGACTCGTGGCGCTGCAGACGGAGCCCGGACTCGCCGGGCTTTCGTTCGCGATCGCGCCCGGCCGGTCGTGGTATCTCCCGTTCGGCCACGTGCCGCGCGAAGGGGAGTTCGATGCCACGCCGCCGCGCAACCTCCCCCCGCTGTCGAGTGAGACGCTCGCGCCGCTGCGCGCGCTCCTCGCCGACCCCACGGTTCGCAAAGCGGGACACGATATCAAGGCGGCGTGGGTCGCCTTGGCACGCGCCGGGGTGGCGTTCGGCGGCGTCGCCTACGACACGATGGTGGCGAGCTTCGTGCTCGATCCGGGCAATCGCTCGCACGCCCTCAATGATCTCGCGCGCGAGCATCTCTCCGTGGAGCTGCCCACGACGGCGCAGCTGGTCGGAAAGGGGAAGGGCGGGGGAGCCTTCGCCCAGGTCCCGCCTGCCGAGGCCGCGCGCGTGTCCGCCGCACAAGCCGAGATGGTGTTACGGCTCGAGGAAGCATTCCGCGCCGACATCGACGCACACCATCTCGCGCGGTTGCTCGATGAAATCGAGATCCCGCTCATTCCGGTGCTGGTCGACATGGAGACCACCGGCATCCTCGTGGATCGCGCGCTGCTGGGTGAGATGTCGCGCGGTTTCACCAAGGAGCTCACGACACTCGAGCTCGACATTTATCGTGCCGCCGGCGGTGAGTTCAACATCAACTCGACGCCCCAACTGCGAACGGTGCTGTTCGAGCGTCTCAAGCTGCCGGTCCAGAAGCGGACCAAAACGGGCGCGTCCACCGACGTGGAGGTGCTCGAACAGCTCGCCGCGCTCGGCCATGAGGTCCCGCGACTGCTGATCGAGTACCGCGAGCTGACGAAGCTGCAATCCACTTACGTCGATGCCCTGCCGGGATACATTCGGCCCGACACCGGACGCGTGCACACGAGCTTCAATCAAACCGGGGCGGCCACGGGGCGCCTGTCATCCTCCGATCCCAATCTGCAGAACATCCCCGTGCGCACGCGCCGCGGCGGGGAGATCCGGCGCGCCTTCGTGGCGCCACCGGGGCACCTGCTGCTCATCGCCGATTACTCGCAGGTGGAGCTGCGGCTGCTCGCGCATTTTTCGAATGATCCGGCATTCGTGGAGGCGTTCCAGCGCGGCGGGGACATCCACCGGCAAACCGCCGCCGTCATCTTCGGCGTCGCCGAGGCCGCTGTGACGGGTGAGATGCGCAGCCGCGCGAAGACGATCAACTTCGCCACGATCTATGGTCAGGGCGCCCTGGCGCTGTCGCGCCAGCTGGGCATAACGCTCGAAGAGGCGAAGGCGTTCATCAAGCACTATTTCGAGCGCTTCGCCGGCGTGCGCGCCTGGCTCGACCAGACCGTCGAGGAAGCGCGCCAGCGCGGGTTCGTCGAGACCCTCTTCGGGCGCCGCCGCTACATCCCCGAGCTGCGCGACCGAAACTTCAGTATCCGCGCTTTTGGGGAGCGCACCGCGACCAACTCACCGCTCCAGGGCTCGGCGGCGGATCTCATCAAGATTGCCATGATCCGGATTCACGCGGCGCTGACTGCGGCGGGCTTGGGCACCAAGATACTCCTGCAAGTGCACGATGAGCTCGTGTTTGAGATCCCCGAAGCCGAGCGGTCAGTTGCCGGAGCCCTTGTAAAACGCGAGATGGAGGGCGTGGCGAACCTCCGCGTGCCGCTCGTCGTAAGTATCGGTGCTGGAAAGAATTGGATTGAGGCGAAGGGTTAAGCACGCCTCTTGCAGGAACAGAGGGGAGTGCCCACAATAGGGGCGTCGATTCGGGGTTTTCCGAGTCGGCGCCCCTTCGCGCCCGGAGGGTAATGCCGTGAAGGCACGCGGTTTCACTTTGATCGAGCTGCTGATCGTGGTGGTGATCATCGGGATCCTGGCGTCGATTGCCATCCCGAAGTTCGCCAACACGAAGCAGAAGGCTTACGTCGCCCAGATGAAATCGGACCTCAAGAATCTGGCGACGGCGGAGGAGGCCTTCTTCTATGATAGCACGTACTACACGAGCAGCCTCGCGGCGCTCAATAATTTCAACCCGTCGACGGGTGTCACGTTGACGGTACTCCAGGCGACGGCCGGCGGCTGGTCCGCCCAGGCGGTGCACGCCCAGACTTCGCGGCAGTGCGTGCTGTTTCAGGGCAACGCGACGCCGGTCGCCCCAGCCACCATCGAGGGTCGGATTACCTGCACCTAGAGCCACCGTATCGGGAATTCAAACGCCGCCGTGAGGGGATGCGCTTCGCCCTGAGCGGCGGCGTTTGGCTTCACCGGCATAAGATCCACGATGAGCCGATGGTCCACCTGGTAAGCTCCAATAAGGAACGGCTGCTCGAGCTGGGCCGCGCGCTGGGATTTCAGCCTCGCTGGCTGCAGTACAAGCCGCTCAAGGATCCGGACACGGGGATCCGGGTCGAGGCCTGGCACTGGGATGTGTGGGGAGAGAAGCTCCGGCTGCTGGATCCTACGTAACCTGTTCGACATCCCGTCGTGGCGCCCGGACTCCGGGCCACCAATTCCACCGCCCGGCGATGTGCATGATGGCGGGCACGAGCACCATGCGGATCAGCGTGGCGTCGAGCAAGACGGCGAGCGCCAGGCCGAATCCAATGAACTGCACCGCGAGCACGCGCGTGAACGCAAAGTTGCCGAAGACGATGATCATGATCAGCGCGGCGAACGTGATCGTGGACGCCGTCGCGGACAGCCCTTCCATCGTGGCGTGATCGTTGCGCCCCGTTTTATCGAACACTTCCTTCACGCGCGTCAATAGAAACACTTCGTAATCCATCGACAGGCCGAACACCGTCGCAAACACGAGGACCGGCACGACCACAAAGATGGCTTCCGTCGGTCCCTCGAGACCAAACAGGCTCGCCCCATAGCCGTGCTGGAACACGAGGACGGTGATCCCGAACGCCGCGCTGACCGACACGCAGTTCAGCACGACGGCCTTGAGCGGTACCAGCACCGAGCGGAACGCGATGAACAGCATGATGGCAGTGACGCCGAGGATCATCGCGACGATGCCGGGGAAGCGGCCGAGCAGATTCTCCTGGAGATCGAGACTCGACGCCGCGAACCCGCCCACCACGACCTCCACGCCGTGGAGCCTCGTGCTCCGCGCGATCGTGCCGCGCACGTGGCGGGCCAGATCCATCATCCCGGTCAACGACACGGAGTCCACGGCGATCACGTCCATGAGCGTCGTGCGCCGGTCGGCGCTCAGATACGCGTTGAAGAACTCGGGATAGCGCTCGCGCACTCCTTCCGCGTCGGCGTAGTACATCGCGAGCTGCAGGATCGACATGCCGGGCCGCAGCGTCGCGACCCCGCGCACTTCGCGCACGCGCGGGTCCTTGGCGATCGAGTCGCTCAACGCCTTGAGTCCGGGAAGCCGGCGACCCGACAACGCCGACTCGCCGGGGGGCAGCTGCACGACCACGCGGAGCGGCTGGATCACGCCGCTCGCGCCCATCTCCCGCAGCGCCTGGAGCCCCTGTCCCGACTCGGCGTCCGGGGGAAACCAGTTACGGACGGGAAGCCCGATTTTGATCTGCGTCAGCGGGAAGGTGAGGATCGCGACCGCCAGGCCGCCGCCGAGAATGGCCCGCCACGGCCGGTGGCCGAGGTAGCGGGCCCAGCGCTCCCAGCCCTGGGGTGTGTGAATCCAGGCGAGCATCCGCGCGAGCCACTTGGGCCGGTCGATGTCGCGCCCGAGAATCGCGAGCGCCCCGGGCAAAAACGTCGTTGCGAGCAACACCGCCACCGCGACGACGATCAACCCGCCGACCCCGACCGAGCGGGTCTCGGTGAGCGGCGTCAGGGTCAGCGCCGCGAATCCGACCACGACGGTCAGTCCCGAGGTCACCACAGCGGACCCCGCCGTCTGAATGGTGCGTACGGCGGCGTCGACCGGTGCCAGGCCGCGGTTCAGCTCCTCCCGGAAGCGCGTGACGATGAGCAGCGAGTAGTCGATGCCGACGCCCAGCCCCACCATCGTCGTGATGTTGAGCACGAAGACGGACATCGTCTGGAACTGCGCGGCGACAGCGACGATGCCGAGGGCGATCGTAATCGCGAGGACGCCGACGATGATCGGGAGCGTCGCGGCGACGAGCGCCCCGAAGGCGAGCACCAGCACGGCGAGCGTCAACGGCAGCGCGTGCTCCTCGGCCTGCCGCGTATCCTCCGCGCTGATGGTGCGGACGTCGTAGTCGAGCGCGGGATTGCCGGTGACCTTGACGTCGAAGCCGTCGGCATGCGGCAGCCGCCCCAGCGTACTGCTCACCGTCTCGCGCAGCTCCGGGACGACGGTCCGGCTCACATCGGTCGTGCTTGCCGGTGTCAGGGCCGCGATCAGGAAGGTCGTATGGCGGTCCGGGCTGACGAATGTCGATTCGCCGATCGTGCGTACTGAGATCACCTGGCTGATGTAGGGCTGACGGGCGAGCGCCGCCGAGACCGAATCGAGGACGGCCGAAAAGCGCGGGTGCCGGTATGGCACCGGCCCGTGCACCACGATCGCGACGTATTCCGCGATGGGATTGGGAAACGACTGGCGGATGAGCTGGGACGCGCGAGCGGATTCTGTTTGCTCGACGTTCATTCCGCGGACGGCCAGGACGCGCTGCACATGGGTCGCCTTGGGCACGAACAACAGCGCAAGCACCGCCCAGGCGCCGATGACCCAGCCGCGCCAGCGGACGAGCTGCCTCGCGGGTAACGCGATCACCTACGGTCCAAGCACATGCGGGCCACAATCATAGGGACGGGCGAAGTGCAAAGCTAGCGGCGCGCCATCGAATCTTCGCATATTGCGCGCATGGAACGCCGGCTCACGGGAATGATCGCCGCCGCCGCGGTGCTCATCGTCCTATTCATTTTCTGGGACGTGTTCCGGCCTACGCCCCGCAGCCCGGCCGAACCGGTCGCCGACGGTCCGCTGCGCATCGCCGAGCCGCAGCCGCCGCCACCCGCTCCACCCCAGCCACCCTCGACGACGTCCCAGGGGACCGCCATCCCGGCGGGGCCCGACGGCCGTGAGCCGTCGTACATCGAGCTCCTGGCGCGTTCGGAAACGCGACGGCGCATTCGGTCGAGCGGTTCGACCACATATCTGGGTGAGATGATCGAAGCCACCGGCGACTCGATGCTGCGGCGCTGGGAGAATCGGATGACGGAGCCGATCCGCGTCTGGTTCGCCCCGACGCACGCAGCCAACTTCAAGCCGGCGTTTATCGACGCGATCAAGTCAGGATTTGGCGTGTGGACGGCTGCCGGCGTCCCGGTCCGCTTCCAGTTCGACGGTGATTCGACGAACGCGGAAGTCACGGTGAAGTGGCGCATTCAGTTCGAAATCGAGCGCACCGGGCAGACCGACGTCACATGGGACGAGAACGGCCGCATTCAGACCGCGGTGATCACGCTGGCCACATTCGATCCTAAGGGCCAGCCGATGGAGCTGGAGGACATCCGCGTGGTGGCGACGCACGAGATCGGCCACGCGCTGGGCCTCGGGCACTCGAAGGACTCGACGGACCTCATGTTTCCGACCACCAAAGTCCGGGACTTGTCGGATCGTGACGTTCGCACGGTGCTGCTGCTTTATCTGCTGACACCGGGGAGTTTGCGCTGAGCCCACGCAGCATCACCTCATTTCTGCAGCACGTTGCTCCTCCGGCATCGCTGGCGCAGGTCCTCGATACGCGTGTGCGGGAAGCGGAGCTGATCGAAAAACTCGACGCAGGCGCCGTCCGCTGCTTTGCATGCGGGCACCGCTGCCTCGTGAAGCCCGGCCGGCGCGGCATCTGCAAAGTCCGATTCAATAAGGACGGGACGCTCTTCACGCCCGCCGGGTACGTCGCGGCGCTGCAGTGCGATCCTACCGAGAAGAAGCCGTTCTTTCACTGCCTCCCCGGCAGTGACACGCTGACGTTCGGCATGCTCGGCTGCGACTTCCATTGCGGGTATTGCCAGAACTGGCTCACATCACAGGCGCTGCGCGATGACTCGGCCGGCGTGATGCCCAGCGACGTGACCCCCGCCGCGTTGGTCGCCCTGGCCCGGCAGCAGGGCGCCCGCATGGTGGGCTCATCGTACAACGAGCCGCTGATCACCGCCGAGTGGGCAGTCGACGTTTTCAAGGCCGCGCGGCCCGCCGGGCTGAAGACGGCGTTCATCTCGAACGGCAACGCGACCCCCGAAGTCCTCGACTACATCCGGCCCTGGACGGACTGCTACAAGATCGATCTCAAGGCGATGGACGACAGGCGCTATCGCGAGCTGGGCGGCGTGCTGCAACACGTCGTCGACGCGATCCGCATGGTGCACGAGCGAGGCTTCTGGCTCGAGATCGTCACCTTGATCGTGCCCGGCTTCAACGACGATGACGCGCAGCTGACGCGCGCGGCCGAGTTGATTGCATCGGTGTCGCCGGAGATCCCCTGGCACGTGACCGCGTTCCACAAGGATTACAAGATGACGGACCCGGCCAACACGCCGGCCGCGACGTTGCTGCAGGCCTGCGAAATCGGCGCGCGGGCGGGGTTGCGGTTCGTGTACGCCGGCAATCTCCCCGGGCGCGTCGGCCGCTGGGAGCACACCTACTGCCCCGATTGCGGCGACCTGCTGATCGAGCGCTACGGCTACGTCATCAAGCAACAGCGCGTCGGAGCCGATGGGCGCTGTCCCTCCTGCAGCCGGCGGATCCCGGGCATTTGGTCGTAAACGAACTGTTGTCGCTGCTTCTATGTCTGGTGTCGTGGCCGTACGCGGGATACGGGAAACGCGATGCGGGATGCGTCCAGATCCGACGTATCCCGCATCTCGCATCCCGCATCCCGCTGGACTCGATCTTCGATCCAGTCGTACTCGGCGGAATACGATCCGGCATCTACCCCGGCGCGGTCCTCGCTGTCGGCCGGCACGACACGATTCTGTTCGCAAAGGGGTACGGCCGCCTGACGTGGAGTGCGAAGAGTCCCGCCGTGAGCGTCGACAGCACGTTCTGGGATGTCGCTTCACTGACGAAGGTCGTCGCAACGACACCCGCGCTCATGTTGCTCGTCGAGCAGGGGAAGGTCGCCCTCGATAGTCCGGTGGTTCGCTACCTGCCCGAGTTCAATAGTCCCGGTACGTCGAGCATCACGGTGCGGCACCTCCTGACCCACACGTCGGGTCTGCGGGCTACACTGCCGTTACGCGAGGCACCGGATAGCGCGGCTGCATTGCGCATGGTGCTGACTACCGTGCCAGTCGTCGCGCCCGGCACTCGCATGGTGTACTCCGATCTCAATGCGATTCTGTTGGGCGAGATCGTCCGGCACGTGAGCGGGCAAACCCTTGATGCCTACGTGACCCGCGCCGTCTACGCGCCGCTCGGCCTCGATCAGCAGATGCTGTTCCGGCCACTGAAGCGCCTGGAACCGAGGATCGCTCCGACGAACCTGTGGCGCGGGCACCCGATTGCAGGGGTCGTCAACGACCCCAGTGCCGGGAAGCTCGGCGGCGTCTCGGGCAACGCCGGTGTCTTCGCCACGGCACGTGGGCTGGCCCGCTTCGCGCAGTTCATGCTGAATGAAGGCACACTGCCGGATCATCCGCGGATAGTGAAGAAGGAAACGGTCCACCAGTTCACCCAGATCGCGGTACCGGCGCGCCGCGGCGTGAGCGCCCGCACGCTCGGGTGGGAGGCGCTGCCGACCGGCGAGGAGACCTCCAGTGCCGGCACGCTGTTCGGTCCACACAGCTATGGACACACCGGCTGGACCGGGACGTCGCTGTGGATCGATCCCGACCGTGACCTGTTTGTTCTGTTGCTCACGAATCGCGCCTACGACCCCAGGGTGCGCGGCTCGTTTACCAAGCTGAAGGAAGTTCGCGGGTGCGTGGCCGACGCCGCGGCGCGCGCTGTCGACGCCCTTGGCCGCTAATCCCACCGATCCGACGCTGATCTATGACGGCGAGTGCGGCATCTGTCAGCAGTCGGTCGCGCTGTTGCGACGCTGGGACCGGGAACATGTCCTCCACTATATCCCGTTTCAGGACGCGGCCGGCGTAGCACGCCACGGCCGTGGGATCGCGCTTCCGGCGCTCGCCGCCGCCATGCATCTGGTGTTACCGGACGGCCGCGTGTATGCCGGGGCCGATGCGATCCCGGAGCTGCTTCGACTTCTTCCCGGAAAGCGCTGGTTGGCGCCGCTGTTTGCGATTCCGGGTGTGCTGCCGGTCGCCCGCCGGATCTACGCCCAGATCGCGGCGCGGCGGCACTGTCTGGTGCGGGGTATTCCAGGTCGCTAGGTTCGCACGTAGGAGACACTATCCGTGACGACTGCAGTCCTCAGTGCTGAGACGATCCGCCAGGCGCTCCGCCAGGTGAAGGATCCCGAGCTCGACATGAACATCGTCGATCTCGGCCTGGTCTATGACGTCGACGTCGACGGTGGGGCGGGGCTGGTGCGCATCAACATGACGTTGACCTCACCCGGTTGTCCGGCGGGGCCGATGATCACGAACGACATCTACAAGGTCGTCCGCGCCATCGAGGGTGTGAAGGACGTGGACATCGAGATCGTGTGGGAGCCGTACTGGACGCCGGAGCGGATCGACCCGAAGATCCGGGCGATGATGGGGTTCTAGCGCAGCGCTTCGAGTAGCGCGTCGCCCAGCACCTCGATCTGCCAGCGCCGCACTTCCCCGACCTGTTCGAGTGCCGCGCGGTTCGTCGGCCGAGCGCGGACCACCGCTTCCAGCGTCGTCCTGCCGCACAACTGATGCGCCCGAGATCGGGGCGCGCCGCGGGCAGCGCACGACTGACCGCAATCAGCGAGTCATTGCCGATGATTCGGAAAGGCGCCTTGTCCTCTCGCGCAGCGACAGTATCTCGCCAGCGATGCAGCAGTCGCAACGCCGCGAGACTACGCGGGGCGAGTCCTTTCGCGCCTTTTAGCCTCAGATAACCGTCGTCATCCGAACCGGCTGCGACGCCGGTCCAGCGCAGCGACTCGAGCTGCTTGAACTCCTCGACGGCCCAGGTGAGCCGCTCCAGCGCCGTGAGCCGCTGTTCGAGCGCGTCGCGCAGGGCGAGGAGGTACCGGGTGTCGGCGGCGGCATACGCGAGCATGGGAGGCGTCAGTGGCCGGATCGACCAGTCCGCCTTTTGGTGCTCCTTATCCAGCTTCACGCCAACGTGTTTCTCGAGCAGGGCTGCCAGTCCGATCGCCGGCTCGCCCGCCAGCTGCGCCGCGATGCGCGTGTCGAACAAGCGGACCGCCCGAAAGCCGTAATCGCGATCGAGGACGCGGAGATCGTAATCCGCGTCATGGAACGTCTTTTCGAGCTGCGGATCCGCCAGCATGGCGCCCACGGGGCCCAGGTCGGGCTTGGCGATGGCCACGGGATCGATCAGCGCCGTCTGCGAAGGACTCGAGACCTGCAGGAGGTAGATGCGGTCGCGGTAGCGATGAAAGCTCGCTGCTTCGGTATCGACGCCGACGCGAGACTCCCGCCGCACGGCGGTGATGAACGCCGCCAGCTCGGGACCGGTGTCGACGTACAACGGAGCGCTCACTCCTGCTTCCCTAGCGCCTCCATCCCGGCCGCGATTTGCTCCAGCGCCTTGGCCAACGTCTTGTAGAATTCCGGATCGGGAGCCTGAGGGGCTCCGCCCAGCGGATCGCCCGCGCATTTGCGGGCGGCTCGCGCCGCATGACGGATGTAATCGGTGGTTACTTGCATGGATCGCTCCGCAGTGTTGGCCACAAAGATACGCACCGCCTTCACGCCGTGCAGTCTGGGCGCGTGGCCGACGCCGCTCGAGGCGCAGCCGGCCCTCGCCCGCGCGTTGGGATTGTCGATGCTCTGGCTCAAGCGGGAAGACTTGGCCGGAGGCAACAAGATTCGGGGACTCGAATTCCTGTTTGCTGGAGCGCCGCCCAAGTCGGTGTTCGTGACGATCGGCGGCACCGGGTCCAGCCACTGCCTGGCGACGGCGCGGTCCGCGGCCGCGCAGGGGCACCGCACCGCAGTGGCGACGTTTCCGCAACCGGAGACAGAGACGAGTCGCGCGATCGCCGCCGCGACCGACCGCGCCGCCGACCTGGTCGTCCGCGCATGCGCAATGGTGACCTTGCCCTGGGCAGTGCTGCGCGCGTGGCGCGCCGCCCGTCGCCTCGGCAGCGGACCGCCGCGGTGGATTCCGGGAGGCGGCGCGGATCCGCGCGCGGTGCTCGGGCATTTGCTTGCGACGCTTGAGCTCGGCACGCAGCTCGACGCGCCACCCGACACCATCGTCGTGCCGCTCGGCACCGGCGGCACGGCAGCGGGCATCGCGTTGGGCGTCGCGTGGCTCGGTTGGTCCACCGACCTTGTTGCCGCGCGCGTGGCTCCACCTGTCGTCGCCAATCGGTGGCGAACGTTGCGCCTCGCTCGCAAAACCGCCGCGCTCATCCGTCAGACCGGGATCGAGTTCAACGTTCCGCGATCGGCGATTCGCGTGCGGGTGGTTGATGCAATGGGGAAGGGTTATGGCCATCCCACGCGAGAGGGCGAGCGGGCCCGCGCGCTCGCAGCAGAGTACGCCGTGCGTCTCGATCCGACGTATGGTGCAAAGGCCTTCGGCTTTTTGCAACGTGCCGACGTGAACGTTCAACGAGTCGTATTCTGGCATACCTTCGCCTGGCCATGATCGATCTGCCGGTACTCTTCATTCATGGTTTCCCGTTCGACAGTGCGATGTGGCGACACCAAATCGCCGCGCTGTCGCGCTGGGAGCGCATCGTACCGGACCTCTGGGGCGCGGGCCTGGTGAATATTCCCGCTACAGCAGGTCCGTACTCGATCGCCGATCAGGCGACCAGTCTTGTTGGTATGCTCGACGATCTGCAGGTCGACCAGGTAGTGGTGTGCAGTCAATCGATGGGCGGTTACATCACGTTCGAGTTGCTCCGCGCGTTCCCGACGCGTGTGCGCGCAGCCATTCTCTGCAGCACGAAAGCGACTGCGGACACGCCCGAGGCAAAAGGCGGGCGAGACACCATGGCCGCAAAAGCCGAACGCGAGGGCCCGGGGGCGATCGCTGCGGAGCTTGTGCCCAAGCTACTCGCGCGGGTCACGCTAGAACGTCAACCGGCGGTCGTGCGCGAGGTGACAACAATGATCGAGAGGCAGCCAGTGTATGGAATGGCCGTCACGCTGCGCGCGCTCCGAGACCGCACCGATTCGACGCCCTTACTTGGACAGATTCGGATTCCGATTCTGGTGGTTGCGGGCGACGACGATCAGATTGCGCCGGCCGAAGGAATGCAGGAAATGGCTCGCGCTATTCCGGGTGCACAGTTCACGGTCATCCCTGGATCGGGTCACCTGTCGCCGCTGGAACAACCGCAGGCGGTGAACGACGCCGTGAACGCCTTCCTGGCGCAACTCTGAGTTAGGAGCCCTTGCGCTGCGGCTTGCCGGGCGGGTTCTCGCTCTGGAAGACATCGCGATTCTTCGCGATGTAGTCCTTCCACTGCGGCGGAGTGTCCTCTTCGGGGAAGATCGCCGTCACGGGGCACTCGGGCTCACACGCCCCGCAGTCGATGCATTCGTCGGGATGGATGTAAAGCATATCCGGCCCTTCGTAGATGCAGTCCACCGGGCACACGTCCACGCAGGACCTGTCTTTGACGTTGATGCATGGCTCGGCGATGATGTACGGCATTCCTTCTCCGTGAGCGCGTAATCGAGATGCGACGGCGACGGCGAATCGCAAACCTAGACTGACGGTTAGCTCAGTCAAGGGACTGCTTGGTATCTACGATACTCATCGGTATCGCTGCAAGCCCCGCTTAGGCCTGCGAGTCTTGCGCAGTAGGTCCCCGCAAGTATCCTAGATACCCGTGGGAATCATTCATCAGCGGCGCAAGGCCGAAACCCGGTCCCTTCTCGTTGCGGCTGGGCTGGAGTTGTTCGCCGAGCGTGGCTTCGACATCGCGACGCTGGATGAGGTCGCGCTGGCCGCCGGTTTTACGAAGGGCGCGATCTATCGCCACTTCCCCTCCAAGGGCGCCTTCCTCCTCGCGCTCTTCGAGCAGTACGCCGCGGTCGCGCGTGCCGGTTCGGGCGCACGCCAGGCCCCGTGGTTCATTCCGCTGACCGTGCAGTTCGCCGCTCAAGCGACCCGGGACCCGCTCCTCCGTCGTCGGCTGGCAACAGTGTTGTCGGAGGCGCCGGACGGCGCATCGGCTGATGGCCAGCTGCTGAAGGCGCTCGCGCGAGTGTTCAATGGCTGAGCGTCTCGTCGACTTGAGCCACGAGATCGAGCACGGCATGGTGACCTACCGCGGTCTGCCGTCGCCCACAGTCAGCGATTGGTTGTCGCGTGAAGCCTCGAGCGCCCGCTACGCACCCGGCACGACCTTTCAGATCGGCAAGATCGAGCTGCTCGCCAACACCGGCACCTACATCGACGCTCCCTTCCATCGGTACGAAGACGGCCGCGACGTCGCGGGGTATGCG
>QHUE01000213.1 GCA_003221825.1 Gemmatimonadota bacterium | reverse complement strand
CGTGGGTACGCCATCGTGGTGGGTACGGTGCTCGTGGCGTTGGGGTACGGCGCTTGGCGGATCAAGACCCTGCCGATTCGCGAGCTCGGCGTCGTTGGCTTAGTGCAGCCCAACGAGGGGTTTCACGAAAAGTGGGATCCCGCGCATGCCGACAGCGTGATCGGGACGCTGCTCGACGGCTCCAAGCGCCTCGCGGATGAGTTTCCGCGGCCCAAGCTGATCATCTGGCCGGAAGCGGCGATTCCCGATCTTCTGTGGCGCCGGCGGGACTGGATCGCGCGCATAACGAGCGTTGTGCGCGAGACTCACGTCCCGATCTTCACCGGCGTCATGTGGGCCGATTCCACCTGGCGCAGCCCGCTCGATCCGTACTACAACGCTGCCATTTTCATCGATACCAGCGGGAACTGGCGGCCCTATCCCGTCTACGCGAAGCATTATCTCGTGCCAGTCACCGAGCGGGTCCCCTTCGTGCCGGTGCGCGTTTTCCGGGCCGTTCCCGGACTGCGCAATTGGTCCGGTGGGTTTACGCCCGGCCGCAGTGTGCCCCTGTACACGTCCGAGCTGGGCCGGTTCGGCGTCATCGTGTGCTATGAGTCGGCATTTGAAGACCTGCCGCGCAACTACCGCGCGGAGGGCGCCAACTTCCTGGTCAACATTACGAACGACGCGTGGTTTGGCCGCACTAGCGCACCGAGACAGCATGCGTCCCACCTCATCATGCGCGCCATCGAAACGCGGATGGGTGTGGCGCGTGCGGCGAATTCGGGCATCTCGGAATTCGTCGACCCGATGGGCCGCACCTATCTCGCCACCAAGCTCGATGAAAAGACGTACGTGGCCGGCGTCCTCCATACCACCGACGTGATCCCCTTGTACGTTCGTCTCGGCGATTGGGTGGGCTTGCTCGTGGTGGTGCTCACACTCGCCGGGATCGCCTTGCTCGTGCAACGCCGCTTCCGTCCATGACACGCGTCGGCGTTGACGTCGGCGGGACATTCACCGATCTCGTCGCAGTCACGCCCGACGGCAGTCTCGAAATCCGCAAAGTGGCGAGCACGCCCCAGGACCCCTCGGTCGGCCTGTTTCGATCGTTGGACGCCCTCGGCGCCGACGCGATCGACGTCCTGGTGCACGGCACCACCGTCGCGACGAACGCGTTGCTCGAGCGCCGCGGCGCGCGTGTCGTCCTGGTGACGACGGCCGGCTTCGAGGATCTGTTGTGGCTGCGGCGCCAGGACCGCCCAGCGCTCTACGATCTGGCCCAGGCCCATCCCGCGCCGCTCGTCGCCCGTCGCGACGTGGTGGGGGCGCGCGAGCGCATGGGACCCGATGGCGCAATCCAGGCGCTCTCGGAGGGCGAACTCTCGCGGGTGGTTACCGAGGTGCGGGCCCGGGAGCCGGAGTCGCTCGCCATCTCGCTCCTGTTTGCGTTTCGCCATCCCGAGCATGAGCGCCGCCTCGCGGCCGCACTGCGTGCGGCGCTGCCCGGCGTTCCGGTGACGGCCAGTCATGAAATCCTGCCCGTGTTTCGCGAATACGAGCGGACCAGCACGACCACCGCGGAAGCGTATCTCAGACCGAAGGTCGTGTCGTACGTCTCGAAAACGGCTGCCGCGAGCGCGGAGCGCGGGGTGCGTTCACTCCTCATCATGACATCGAGCGGCGGAACGCTGAGCGCCGCGCAGGCAGGAGGGCGCGCGGCGAGTCTCGCCCTGTCGGGTCCCGCCGGTGGCGTCGTGGGCGCACGTCTGATCGGGGCCGCGGTGGACGCCCGCGATCTCCTCACACTCGATATGGGGGGCACGAGCGCTGATGCCAGTCTGATCAGCGGCGGCGTCGCGCTCACCGAAGGCGCCGAATCGGTCGCCGGCGTGCCGATCGCCCTGCCGTCCATCCTCATCGAGACGGTGAGTGCGGGCGGCGGAAGCATCGCGTCGGTGGACGAGGGCGGCGCGTTGCGCGTGGGCCCGCGCAGTGCCGGTGCGGAGCCGGGACCGGCGTGTTACGGACGCGGCGGAACGGAGCCGACGGTCACCGACGCCTGCCTCGTGCTGGGATGGCTCGATCCGCAATATCCCCTTGCGGATTCCGTCCGTCTGGAACGGGCGGCCGCCGAGCGCGCGTTGTCGACGTTGCCGTTCTCACACGACGTCTGCGAAATCGCCGCCGGAATCGTTCAGGTCGCGACGGCCGTAATGGCGCGGGCGCTGAAGCGCGTCAGTGTGGCGCGCGGCATCGATCCGCGCGGGATGGCGCTGCTGCCGTTCGGCGGCGCCGGGCCGCTGTTCGGGTGCGCGCTCGCGGACGCCCTGGGGATGTCGCGCGTCGTGGTGCCCCCGCATCCGGGTGTGCTGAGCGCGCTGGGGCTCGCCGCGGCGCCGGAGCGGGTGGATGCGCTGGCCTCGCTGCACCGCCCGCTGGCGGATCTGCACGACGGTGAGCTGGACCGTGCGTTCGCGCCGCTCGTTGCGGCCGCGACCGCTGCGCTCCCCGAAGCCACAGTGACGCGCTTCGTCGACTGCCGGTTCCGCGGGCAGGGGTATGAGGTCACGGTTCCGGCGCTGCGTGACGATCCAGCCACCCTCGGCGCGGCGTTCCACGCGGCGCATCGCACGCGACACGGGCACGGCGATTCGGAGCAACCGGTCGAGCTGGTCAACCTGCGCGTCGTGGGTGAGCGTGCGGTGTCGCTTCCGGCATTCGGTGGAGGTCGGCGAGGAGGCGGCGATGGGGAGGCGATGGGGCGGCGCATGATCGTGACGCGCGACGGCAAGCGCGTGCGCGCCGATGTGTGGCCGTTAGGCGAGCTGCCCGTGGGACGCCAGCTCAACGCGCCTGCGATCCTGGCGGGCCCGGACGCCACTGGGCTCATCGAGCCCGGCTGGCGGGGCGTGATACACGCGTCGGGCGCCGTGATACTGGAGCGCACGTGAGGCTCGACGCCGTCGGTCTGGAGGTCATGGCGCACGCGTTCGCCTCGATCGCGGAAGAGATGGGGCTCGTGCTCGTGCACAGTGCGCTCTCGCCGAACATCCGCGAGCGGCGTGACGCCTCGGCGGCGCTGTTCGACTCGGGCGGCGAGATGATCGCGCAGGCGGCCCACATCCCCGTGCACCTGGGGGCACTGGCGGACGCGGTGGCGGCGGTGCGCGCGCTCGAGCCGCTCCCCGGCGAGCTGTTTTTGCTCAACGATCCGTACGCGGGCGGCAGCCATCTCCCGGATCTCACGCTCATCGGCGCCATCGACATCGAGGGGCGGGTCGCCGGATACAGCGTCGTGCGCGCGCATCACTCCGATATCGGGGGGATGACAGCCGGGAGCATGCCCGCGGGCGCACGCGAGCTGTACCAGGAGGGCCTCGTCATCCCGCCGACGCGGCTCACGCCGGCTCTCGAGCGCCTGGTGCTCGCCAACGTGCGCACGCCCGCGATGCGGCGAGGGGATCTGGCGGCGCAGCGCGCCGCGGTGGAACGCGGCGCGAGCGGACTGCGGGCCCTCGCCCGGCGGCACGGCTGGGCTGCCTTGCGCGATGCGGCGTGCGAGCTGCTCGATTACGCCGAGCGCCGCACGAAATCAGCGCTCAGCCGTCTGCCGTCAGCCGCGCCGATGACGGCGGCAGATTATCTGGAAGGCGATGGCGTGACTGATGCAGACCTCGAAATCCGAGTTCACATCGAGATCACCGATGGTGTCCTGCATGCGGATTTCACCGGCACACACGGCGCGGCGCCCGGGAACGTGAATTGTCCGATTGCCGTGACGCGCTCCGCGGTGCTGTTCGTCGTGCGCACGCTCCTGCCCGACGACGTGCCGATGAATGGCGGCGTGCCGCGCGCCATTGACGTGACGGCCCCGCCGGGATGTCTCGTGAATGCGCAGCGGCCGAGCGCGGTCGCCGCCGGTAACGTCGAGACGTCGCAGCGCATCGCCGACACCGTGTTTCGCGCGCTCGCGGCCGGGGGCTGTGTCGTGCCCGCCCAGGGGCAGGGAACGATGAACAACGTCACCTTCGGCGGTTCCGGCTGGACGTACTACGAGACGATCGGTGGTGGGCAGGGCGCGAGCCGTGGAGCAAACGGCCCCTCCGGCGTGCACGTCGGGATGTCGAACACGTTGAACACGCCGATCGAGGTG
>QHUE01000212.1 GCA_003221825.1 Gemmatimonadota bacterium | reverse complement strand
GGAGGACCGCCAACGAGTGAGGCGTGATTCGCTTCGGGCAAGTCCCACGATCGTGTTCCGCGGTGCGACGCTGCCTCCGAACTCCGTTCACAACGTCGAAGCAGTGATGGATAGCGCGTGGCGAGATCTGGGGTTGGGCGAAACCAAAGTGCGAGTCACCCTGGTGATTGAATTGCAGCGGCCGTACGGCTCGGGGGACACACCAACTCCTCTGCAGGATCGGGTGGCATATCTCGCGCCCGACTCTACCCACCGAACGACCTGTCTGGCGTACCTGCCGGCCGGCTCATACTGGACATTGTTCATCCTGGGCAAGCGGCACGAAGGCGTCGGCGGATTTGCGCAGTGGTTGGAGGCAGGCCTCGGCCCCTGCGGGTTCTATGCTGCCTACGGGACTCCCGGCAGACCCGTCGAGAGTTGGCTCGCGGCGCGCAATTGGGATGTAGGACTCTACCTCGGCTCGCACGGTATCGCGGGCGAGCGCTTCTCCTCCCTGGACCTCATGGGCAACCCCAGCTCCCCCTGGTACTGGGACGGCGTTTACTCATTCCCGCCCGCAACGGTGGCGTGTCTCGCCGGTCGGCCGAGCGGATGCAGAGCCGCGGTTCTCGCGGGGGCCGCCGAAGAGCGGACGATTCCCATTCCGAACGTCGTTCTGGTCGAGCGCCGCTGGTGGCGCGTGCAGCACCTCTTGCCTGGTGAACGGTACCTCGGCGATGTCGCGCGCACAGTCGGGCGGGACCGCTTTCTGGATTTCTGGACCTCAGGGCAGCCGGTGGACACGGCGCTCGCGCTAGCGCTCAAGCGACCAGTGGGTGAATGGACCGCGGACTGGGAACGCGGTTTTGTCCGCCCGATCCGGCTGGGCCCGATGCCTCCGCTGGGAGCAATGGTCATCGCGTTGGCGATCGCGGTCATTGCCTTGGCCGCGGTGGCCGCCACGGCGTGGCGGCGGCAGGTGCGATGAGGGTCCTCGTCGCTCTACTCGTGATCGCTGCCGCGCCATCGGTAGCGATCGGGCAACAGCGCTGGGAGCGGCAGGTGCAGGAGCGCGTGCAGCGCGCGATCACCGCCGTGGGGACGTCGTCACGGCTCCCGGTGGTCAAGCGATCGGGGATGCTCAACACCGACGAGGCCGCATCGTTCCAGACTACGCTCGTGGAACGCACCTCGTACGCGATCGTCGCGGTGTGCGACGACGATTGTTCGCGGCTGCAGTTGACACTGCTCACACCCAGCGGCAGCGAAATCGCCAAGGAACGGAACAGCGAAAGTCTGCCGACCCTGCATTTTACCCCTGAGACGACCACGCCCTACGGCATTCGGGTCGTGATGGAAGGATGTCGTTGGAATCCTTGCTGGTACGCGGTCGCCGTGATCCCCTTGGGCAAAAACGCACCCGCGCGATAGCTTTGGGATGTGCGGGAATGCGTGCCGATCATCGTCTTGGCCCTGGCCGCCATCGGGGGGCTGACCTGGGCCATCATGGCGCTCCGCAGTTCCCTCGCGCGAGAGCGCCGGCTGGCCCGCACGGACGATCTCACCGGGGTCCGCAATGCCCGCGCCTTCCACGAGGCCGCAGGGGCGGAGATCGAGCGCGCCCGCCGCTACCAGCACCCCTTCAGCGTCGCCGTGGTGGACCTCGGCACCCGGGTCGGAGATGATGTGGTGCGGGCGGCCGCCACCGTACTGCGTGGAGCGCTCCGGGCCACAGACGTCGTCGCGCGCCTGGGGCGGGATGAGTTCATCGCCTTACTCCCGGAGACGACGACAGCCTCCGCCCGCATCGTGCTCGATAAACTGCGGGTCGGACTGGCCGACCTGCGCAGCGGCGACGGGCGCGTCGCCGTGCCAACCATCGGGGGCGTGACGTTCCTCAATCCCCCCCGCGCGGTCGACGAGATCATTCGCGCCACCGATGAGCGCATCACCGAAGCCAAGTCGACCGGTGCGCTGTCACACATCACGTGGAACGCCGCACCCGCCACCGGTTTCGAGGGGAGATGACGCGGCAGCAGATCTCCAGCGGCGCGCCGTGGGAGCCCATCGTCGGCTATTCGCGCGCCGTCCGCGTCGGTCGAGTCATCCACGTTTCCGGAACGACGGCGACCGACGCAACCGGCAAGATCGTCGGGCCCGGTGATCCCTATGCCCAGGCCGTGCAGGCGCTGCGCAATATCGGCCGAGCGCTGGAACAGGCCGGCGCTCGTCTGTCGGATGTCGTGCGGACACGCATGTATGTGACGGACATCGAGCACTGGCAGGCGGTCGGACGGGCACACGGCGAAGTGTTCCGCGACATTCGGCCCGCAGCGACGCTCGTGGCGGTCACGCGGCTCGTGGATCCCACCATGCTGGTCGAAATCGAGGCTGAAGCGATTCTCCCCGAATGAAAATCGTTGTCAGCGGGTCGACGGGACTCATCGGCTCCGCACTGCGCAGAGCGCTCGTCTCGCGTGAGCACGAGGTCGTGCCGCTCGTGCGGCGGCGGCCGTCGCCGGGGGAGCACGCGCTCGCGTGGGATCCTGAGCGGGGAACCATCGATCGCGCGGGGCTCGAGGGCGCGGACGCCGTCATTCATCTGGCCGGGGAGAACGTGTTCGGCCGTTGGTCGCCCGCCAAGAAGCGGCGGATCCGGGACAGCCGCGTGCAGGGTACGCGCGTCCTGTGCGAGGCGCTGGCGGGCCTGCGCCGGCGTCCGGCCACACTGCTCGCGGGGTCGGCGATCGGCTACTACGGCGACCGCGGGGAAGAGGCGGTCACCGAGGAGAGCGCGCCGGGCGAGGACTTTCTCGCGCACGTGGCGCGCGATTGGGAAGCGGCAACGGCGCCCGCCACCCGCGCCGGGATTCGCGTCGTCACCATGCGCACCGGCGTCGTGCTGACGACGGCCGGCGGCGCGCTCGCCAAGATGCTCCCGGCGTTCCGACTCGGCCTGGGTGGGCCGGTCGGGAGCGGCAATCAGTACCTGAGCTGGATCGCCCTCGACGACATGATCAACGCGATCCTGCACGTGCTCAATAATCAGAATCTGGTTGGGCCCGTGAACATGACGGCGCCGGCGCCCATCACGAACCGCGAGTTTGCCAGGACATTGGGGAAGGTGCTCGGCCGTCCCGCCGTGCTCAGCGTTCCCGCATTGGCGTTGCGGATGGCGTTCGGGACGGAGGGAGCGGCGATGTTGCAGAGCGGGCAGCGGGTGTCGCCCGCCCGACTCGTCGCATCAGGCTTCGATTTTTCCTTTAAGGACGTCGAGCACGCGTTGCGGTACTTGCTTGCCCCCTCGGAACGCGCCCGGTAGTATCGGTCATGACGCTTCCCGACCTGTACAGCGACGACGCCGACGAGACCCCGCAGGAGCCCGAGGTCTCCAAGCGCTCCCGCGGCGTGGCGCTGCTGTTGGCCTTCTTTGGCGGTGTCTTCGGGCTGCATCGCTTTTACGTCGACAAGCCGCGCACCGGGATCGCGATGATCCTGACGTTCGGGGGCATGGGGATTTGGTACCTCTACGATCTCGTACTGCTCGCGGCAGGCGAATTCCGCGACGGCGACGAGCTTCCACTGCGGAACTGGGGCGTCTCGGAATCGCCGTTTCTGCGGCGCCATCTGGTGGGGCGCGCGGAGCAGCGCGTGAGTGAGCTCGAGGAGGAGGTCGACGCCTTGCGCCAGCAGTTCAATGATCTCGCCGAGCGCGTCGACTTTGCGGAGCGGATGCTGGCTCAACAGCGGAGTCTGGAGCCGGGAGCCAGGAGTCCGCGTCCCTCACTCCCGGCTCCCGACTCCTGATTCCCATGAAAATCGGAGTGCCGAAGGAGATCGCCGCCAACGAGCGGCGCGTCGCCCTTACGCCTGACGTCGCCGGCCGCCTGATCAAGGGCGGCTTCGAGGTGCTGATCGAACGCGGCGCGGGAACGGCCGCGTTTTTTCCGGATGAGGCCTACAGCGCTGCCGGCGCGAAGGTCAGTGATCGGTCATCAGTCATCGGTCAGTCCGATATCGTGCTGCAAGTCCAGGCGCCCGTTGCCGCGGAGCTCGCGCAGTATCGCGAGGGCCTGGCGCTTGTCGCGTTCTTCCAACCAGTC
>QHUE01000075.1 GCA_003221825.1 Gemmatimonadota bacterium | reverse complement strand
ATAACCATGACCCACGATCAGTTGGCCTTTGCGGCCCATCTGCCCAGCGGCCGGTCCGCCCGTCCTTCCCGCCGCCCAATCGAAGGTGGAATCCCCCGTCCAGCTCGCCGCATTGCCGCGCGCATCCACCATCCCCACCTGGCGCTGCGATGGCTGGGGATCGGTGCGCATGATGATCCGCATCGCCTCCGGCGCGGTCGCCCCCCGCGCCAGCAGCTCCAACCCCTTCTCCCCATAGTCGGTGTTGCTCAGCGCCTGCGTCGCCACCGCGCCGACGCCGGCGCGGGCCCACGGCACGAGCCCCCCGACGTTGGGGAACTTCGATTGCACCGCGATGCCGAGATCTCCGGTGGCGGAATCGTAGGCCACGATGCTGTAGGTGTGCGCGCGCTTGAGAAAATCAGACGGTGGAGGTTGTGGAGATTGGGGGAGGATCTGGAGGAGAGAGAATAGGAGCACGGGTCTAGTCCTTTCGCATTTTCTTCTTGAGCTCCTCGAGCTGCCGCGCCGCGGCCGCTTCGCGCGCCGCCCGGTCCATGTCCGACTTGAGCAGCTCGTCGCGGAGATCCGTTCCCTCGCGCGCACCGCCCGCTTCCTCGAGATCGCGCCACGTCTGTTCTGTACTGGGCTGCGCCGCCGCAGCAGTCTTGAGCTGCGTCCGCATCTCGTCCAACTCACGCTGGGCGAGTGCCAGCTCCTCCCGTTGCGCGGCGAGCTTGCGCTCGAGCACCCCGACCCGCTCGCGATGTTTGGCCGCAAAGCGGTCGGCGACACTCACCGTCTCCTGGTCCTGGATCTCCCCGGCCAAGCGGCCCCGGCGTTCGGCGTCCGCCAAGCGCTGCCGCTCGAGCTCCACCTCGCGGCCCGTGCGCGCGATGGCATCCTGGATCTCGGCGACCGCAACCTTCGCGTCCACGACCGCCTCACGCATCTGGCGCGCGAGCGATCGCAGATCGGGGGTGGAGGCCGCATCGAGGGCGGCGCGGAAGGCGTCCCGCAGGCGCTCGAACAGGGATCAGCTCTTGCGGACGGTCTTGGCGAAAAAGTCGGAAAAGACGGGCTCCACGGCGCGCGAACCGCATTCCGGGCAGGCGGGCCTTGGATGAGCGGAGTGTTCTGCCATCGATTCGGTGCGCGAGAACACCGCGTCACACGCGGTACACCGGTACTCGTACAATGGCATGATGCAACGTTATTCCCACACAAAACCACGGTCAAGTTGACGCACCGGGGGTCGGCGGCAAATTGCTGACATGCGCAAGGTGTGGTTCGTCGTCGTCGCCGTGGTCGCCGCCTGCGGCCGCGGGCTCGAGCCGGAGCCAGTCTGCGCGCCGACGCTCGTGGGTGCGTGCGGCCGGCTGCAATTTCGCGGCGCCGTTCCGGACAGCACTGACAATGTGTTCATCGCTGCCTACCTGACGTTTCCGCGGACCTGCACAGAGCTCATCGCCAACCGCCAGCCCTTCATTCCGAGCTCCGTGCCGTACACCGTCTCCGCGACGACGTACGGCGTGCCGCTACAGCCAGGCGCGTACCAGTGGTTGCTGGCGGTCTGGAAGAAAGTCGGCAACCTGACGCTGTCGAATGCCGACACCGCCTTGCTGCGAGTCGCGGGCTACTACCGCAACCCCGCCGATACGACACAACCCGGCGTCGTGACCGTCCCGGCGGGCGCGTTCGCCAACAATGTCGACTTCGTCGTCGACTTTGATCGGCTCGAACCGGCGACGGACTTCGTCATGTGCACCGCGCAATAATCGTCGTCGTGCTCGGGGTCGCGCCCCTGCCCGCGGCGGCCCAGGGCCTCCTGCGGGGCACGGTCCGCAGCACCCACGGCGAGAGACTGGTCGGGGCGAGCATCGCGATTCCCGGCACGACGCTCTCGACCCGCACCGATCTCCAGGGCATGTACCGCATCCTGCTCGTGCCCGCCGGCAGTGTGCGCGTCCATGCCGGCGCGATCGGGTACGCGGTCGTTGATACGACCGTCGCGCTGACCGGCGGCGACTCGACCACCCTCGACTTGACGCTGCGGCCCGAACCGCTCGCCCTCCCGCCCGTTGACGTCGTCAGCGATCGCGTCCCGCACTTCGGCGATCGGCCCGCCACCAGCGTTGCGCAAGTCACCGCGCGAGAGCTGAGCCGTCGCGCCGTGAGCACAGTCGACGAAGCGATCGATCACGTCGCCGGAGTGCAGTTCTTGAACGGCCAGGTCAACTTGCGCGGCTCGACCGGATACGTGCAGGGCCTGAACTCGCGAGTGCTCATGACGGTCGACGGCGTCCCCATGAATCAGGGCGACCGCGGCGGAATAAACTGGGACCTGCTCTCAGTGGACGACATCGAGAGCGTCGAGATCCTGAAGGGTGCCGGCTCCTCGCTCTACGGGTCCGCCGCCTTCGGCGGCGTCGTGAACGTGACAACCCGCGACATTCCCACGGGGCTGCATACCCGCCTGCGAGTCACCGGTGGGATGTACGGCGATCCGCCCCACGCCATTTGGAAGTTCCGCGACACGCCGGGACTCCTGGGCAGTGGAGACTTCGCGGCGTCGTACGGCACAGACGCCTGCGGCGGGAGGATTTCCGCCGGCGATCGCCACTCGGACGGCTACCGCGAGCAGGATCAGGACGACCATCTGCATTTCGCCGGTAAGGCGCGCTGGCAGCCTTCCGTCAATACCCGGGTCGATGTGTCGGGTGGGTGGGCCGTCGACCGCTATGACGTGCCGCTGACCTGGTGCAGCCGCGGAACCTGCGACGATCGCGGTCAGGTTTTCCAGCCGTTCATGATCGATACCAGCGGCCGAGGCGCGCGCACCGACTCCCGCAAAGGCTATCTCGCGGCGCAAGTGCGGACGACCGTCTCACCCCAGTTCGCTTGGAGTGCGCGCGCCTCGTGGCTGCGCACGCATTTCGTGGATGTGCGTCGCCCCAGGTCGGAGTTCGGCGTCGGCGACCGCTTCGGCGCGGAGGGACGGATCGAAGCGCATCCGGCCCCGATGCGAACCGTCATCGTCGGCGCCGAGGCCACCTACTCCGACGTCACGAGCGACATCTTCGGTATCCACTCGCAGTCGGAATTTGCCGCGTACGGACAGAGTGAGCAGCAGATCAGCGCGGTTCGCGTCAGTGGTGGGGCGCGGGTCGATTTCCTCGCCGTGGACGGTGGCTCGCTGACTGCCGTCGTGAGCCCCCGCGTCGCCGCGACGTTGAACGAGGGGGCGGGAACCTGGCGCGCGTCCGTCGGCCGCGGCTTCCGCTCACCCACGATGGCGGAGCGGTTCGTGCACACCACGGCCCTCGGGTTCGACGTCATTCCAAACCCCACACTCCGGCCCGAGACGGGGTGGTCCTTTGAGATCGGGCACACCAGCGCGCCCATATTTCGTTTCATGCGGCTAGATGCCGCCGTGTTCTGGACCGAAGCCCGCGATTTGATCGAGCCCCGGTTGCTGCGGTTTCCCGCCGACACCGCGGTTAAGCTCGACAGTGTGAAGATTCAGCTGCAGAACGTCGTGCGCGCGCGCATCGCCGGAATCGACGCCAGCGTGATCGCCGCGCCGATTCCCGACCGGCTCATCGCCACACTCGGCTACACCTACCTCGACACACGCCGCCGTCTGGCCGGCGACACGACCGAGGGGCCGCTCGCGTTCCGGCCGCGGCATCTCCTCACCATCGGCGCGGACTACAGTATCGGCGCGGGCTCGGTGGGGGCGGACGTTCGATACGCGAGCCGGCCGGAGCGCGTCGAGCTCGAGGGGTTCGTCGACTCACGGCGGGTGCCCGTGAAGGTTCTGGATCTGCGCGCCGAATGGCGGCGCGGACCCGTCGAGCTGCGTGTTCTGGCCGCTAACGTGCTCAACTACATCTACAATCTGGTGCCCGAGACCCTAGCGCCGGTGCGGACCGTCACCCTGACCGCTGTCTGGTCGCATTAGCGTTACATTTGCAGCCCATGACACGAGCGACGATGTGCCTGCTGCTGGTGCTGGCGGCCGCATGCGGCCGTGGGACCGGTGGCTCTCCTACCTGCGGCATCGCACTCCTCGCCGGTCCGTCCCTGATTACCTCACAGCTGGCGAATGCCCGCGCCGTCCTCACCGACCCGCCCCGCGGCATTCCCGATTCGCTCCCCGCGCTCGTCATCCAGCAACAGAAAAATGACCGAGGCGCCGTCATCGTGGGTCGCGACGCCGAAGGCAAGGTGTCGATGCAGTTCCGGGGACCGGCGTTCCCGACGCGAGGATACGGCTTGCTGGTCGTGGACGACACATCGCAGCGTGCCATGGGCGTGATGATCATCGACCAAGAAGAGCCGCAACGTCACCCGGCGATCGGCACCGTGATTGGCGGGAGCACGCCGTTGAATCTGTACGGTGTCCTCGTGGACTGGGCGAGCGTGAGCAATCCCCGCTGTCCGCTATTCGGCGGCCCCGCGTCCCAAACGTCGTGACCTTGGCTCCCGCCGTTGCTGTGACGGCGCCCCGCCGGCTGGTCGATGGCCGCGAGCGCGTCACCCTGAACACGGCATACGTACGCGCGCTCGAGCGCGCCGGCCTCGTTCCCCTGGCGGTGCCGACGATGCTGGCGGCCGATCGCGCCGGCGCCGCCCTCGCGGCGGTGCGCGGGCTCGTGCTCACCGGTGGTGAAGACGTCGCGCCCGATCGCTACGGCTCGGTCCCGCATCCCCGTCTGGGCGACGTCGATCCCGTGCGCGACGCCGCCGAAGTGGCCCTCATCGCGGCAGCGCGCGCCCGCCGTCTCCCGATTCTCGCGATCTGCCGCGGCATTCAGATTCTCAACGTCGCCCTCGGCGGCACCCTCTACCAGGATCTGGACAGCGAGCGGCCGGGACCCGTGCCCCACAGTGACGAAACGAGCCGTCACGCCGTGCGCGTCGAAGCGGGGTCGCTCCTCGAGCGTACCCTGGGTACGCGCTCGGCCACCGTGAATAGCCGCCACCATCAGGCGATCCGCGATCTGGCGCCCGGTCTCAAGGCGGTCGCGTGGGCCGACGACGGCGTCATCGAAGGTGCGGAGCCCGCCGACGCGCAGGAGCCATGGATCGTCGCCGTCCAGTGGCACCCGGAAGACCTGACGGAACGGGCGCTGTTCGACGGATTTGCACGAGCCATCGCATGACGGCGGCACTCCACGCATTTCCATCCGCCGAATGGGTCGCCGCCTATGGCGCCGCGATCAACGCGAGCGACGACTATCGCACCGCGTCGACGGAATGGACACATGGGGCGGTCGCGCTCGTCTTGCCTGCGGCGCCGTCCATCGGTGTTCCCGAGGACGTGGCGATTTGGCTGGATCTGGATCGGGGCGTGTGTCGCGCGGCACGCCTGCTGCCGCGCCAGGACGCCCAGCAGGCACCGTTCATCTTGACGGCGGAATACCGCTACTGGAAACAGATCCTCAAGAAGGAGCTCGGCCCCATCGCCGGGATCATGCAAAGGAAGGTGGCGCTGCAGGGGTCGCTGCCGATCGTCGTCCGATTCATCAAGTCGGCCGAAGCGCTCGTCGACGCCGCGACCCGAGTGCCCACGCGCTTTCTGGACGAAGCAAAATGACCGCCTCGGTCGCCGAGATCCTCACGCGGCTGACCGCGTTGTCGCAGGAGCTGGCGGGCGCATTCCGTCCGGCGACCATCGTCGAGATCGTGGCGCGCGTGCTGACCGAGCAGCTCGCGCCGGGCCGGTTATCGGTGATGCTGCTGGACGTCGATACCAACCGCCTCGTCGTCACCTACCACAACGGCCCGCGCCCCGCGACGACGGACGAACCGCTGCTGCAGCTCGCGCTCCGCCGCGGGCCGCTCGTGTTCCCCGATCACGTCACGGCGCGGGCCGCTGAACTGAACGTCACGGTCGAGAAGCCGATCCCCGCGAGCTGGCTCGGTGTGCCGATCGTGGCGGTGTCGCGCACCATCGGCGCGGTGGCGATGGAAGGTGACCGCAAGAACGCGCTGGACGACGGCGCGCTGATGTTCGCGCGCGCCGTCGTCGCGCAGGCCGGCATCGCGCTCGAGAACGCGCGACTGGTCGAGCTGCTGTCGAGCGGGAAGCGCGAGTGGGAGCAGACGGTCGACGCATTCAACCAGGCCATCTGTTTCGTGGACCCGCAAGGCGCCGTGCGGCGGGCCAATCGCATGTTCGCGGAGCTGATCAAGCTGCCCGTGACGGCGCTGCCGGGCAGGCCCTGGCTGACCCTGGTGCCGCCGTCGTGGGTCGATCAGGTGGCTCGCTTGCTCGGGCCGGAGGGCGCGGCCGCACCGGTCGAGGTGCGGTCCGGCGAGCGGACGCTCCTGGTGACCGCCATTCCGGCGGGTGAGCCCGGCGCCATCGTGCTCGTGTTCGAGGATCAAAGCGAGAAGCGGCGCCTGCAGGATCAGCTGTTGCAATCGGAAAAGATGTCGGCCATCGGGCAGCTGATCGCGGGGGTGGCGCACGATCTCAACAATCCGCTCGCGTCGGTCGTGGGCTTCAGCGACCTGCTGGGCGAGGCTGCGGACGTGCCGCCGCGCCTGGCCGAGCCGCTGGCGGTGATCCGGCAGGAGGCCGAGCGCGCGTCGGCGATCGTCCGCAACCTGCTGTCGTTCGCGCGCCGCCAGGAAGGCGAGCGCCAGCTGCAGTCGATTCGACCGATTCTGGAGTCGACGCATCAGCTCCTGAAGAACCAGCTGCTCGCGGCGCACATCGAGCTGACGCTCACCTTCGAGCCCGGGTTGCCCGAGGTCGAGGTGCATGCGAATCAGATCAAGCAGGTGTTCGTCAATATCATCAACAACGCCGCCCAGGCGATCGCGAGCACCCGCCACCAGGAGGGCGGCGGGCGCATCGAAATCGCCACGAAGTGCGAGCCGGACGGACTTTCCGTCCATGTGTCGGACAACGGACCGGGAATCCCCGAGGTCGTCGCGCAGCGCGTGTTCGAACCGTTTTTCAGCACCAAGTCCGAGGGCGAGGGCACGGGCCTCGGCCTCTCGATTTGCCTGGGCATCGTCAAAGAGCACGGCGGCAATATCACGGTAGATCCCGGCGGAGCCGGGAGCGGCCGGGGCGCCACGTTCACCGTCGAGCTGCGACGGCAGTCAGGCGTTGAAGCGCGCGCTGATGCAGCCGTTCGACCTGATCATTTGCGACTTGCGCATGCCCCGGCTCGGCGGGCGCGAGATGTTCCACACGCTTGCGCGCATGCACCCGACGGTCGCCGATCGCATCATTTTCGCCACGGGCGACACGGTCCGGGGCGATACGCTGCAATTCCTCGAAGAGCTGGGCCGCCCGTTCCTGCAAAAGCCCTTCAAGCTCGATGCCCTGCGCCGCGTACTCGCTGGAGTGGAGAAGGCAGGGGCTCGGGGCTAGGGATTGGAGACTCGGGGTTCCGAGCCCCCAATACCGAGTCCCGAGTCCCATCAGCCCATGCGAGTACTGCAGGTAGACTCCGGTCGTGAATGGCGCGGCGGCCAGCATCAGGTCTGGCTGTTGTGCCGGGAGCTCGGCCGCGACCCCGGCATCGAGCAGATCCTCGTCACCAGAACCGGCGGCGAGCTGGCCCGGCGCGCGGCCGCCGACGGCATCAACGTCCAGGGCACCGCCTGGGAGATCGCGCTCGACCCCAGAGCGTGGTGGCACCTGCGCCGCACCATCGCCGCGTTCCAACCGGACATCATCCACGTGCACGACAGCCACGCGCTCACGCTCACGGCCACCGTTGCCCTGGGCCGGACGCTCGTCGCGACGCGGCGCGTGGATTTCCACGTCCGGCCCTTCGGCGCGTGGCGGCGGCCGGATCGCATCATCGCCGTCTCCGGCGCGGTCAAGCAGATGCTCAGCGGCGACGGGATCGCGGGAGATGCGATCACCGTCGTGCCCGACGGCATCGATCCGGAAGCGATCCGCCGCGCCGCCGCACCACCGTTCGACATTCGCGGCCAGCTACGCCTCTCCGCCACGGCCCCGCTGGTGGTGAACGCGGCCGCGCTCGTGGACCACAAGGACCAGCGCACGCTGGTGCGCGCGGCCCACTACGCGCGCGAGCTCGCGCCCGAGCTGCACTGGATCATCGCCGGCGAAGGCCCGCTGCGGGCGTCGCTCACCGCCGAGATCGCGCGGCTCGAGCTCCAGGGCCGCGTGCATCTGGTCGGGTACGTGGATCGGATTGACGCCTTGATCGCCGAAGCGAGCATCTTCGTGATGTCCTCCAAACAGGAGGGGCTCGGCAGCGTCATTCTGAACGCCCTGGCCCTGGACCGTCCCGTCGTCGCGACGGCGGCGGGTGGGATTCCCGAAATCCTGCCCCCCGCGGTGCTCGTCCCCCCCGGCGCCGCCGAGGCGCTGGCGCAGAAAGTGGTGGACGTGCTCCACCATCCGCCGTCGCTTCCCTTCCCGCCGCGCTTTACGGCGCGTACCATGGCACACGGAGTCTTGGACGTCTATAGGGCCCTTCTCTAGATTGCAGGGCCATGATTTACGTCTGCGTTCCAGTCCACAATGAGGCGAGCACGGTCGGGCTCGTGCTCTGGAAGGTCCGCCAGGTCTTCACCGCCTTTCAGCGGGAATACCAGATCATCGCGTGCGATGACGCGTCGACCGACGCCAGCGGCGATGTCCTGACGTCGTACGCCCGCGTATTGCCCCTGACCGTGATCAAGCACCGCGCGCGCCAGGGATACGCCCGGAGCCTCGAGGAGCTGCTGCGATTGGCCCTGCAGCGTACCGATCGTCCCAAGCGCGACTGCGCGATCACGCTGCACGCCGATTTCGTGCACGCGCCGGAGACTATGGAGGAGATGGTCAAACGGCTCGAGTCGGGCGCGGACCTCGTGGTGGCCGAGCAGTATCGGGAGCAAGGCACCCGCACGTGGTCGGAACGCTGGGCACGGAAATGGGCGCCGCGGTTGTTGCGAGTGGGCGGCGGTGTAAGGGACTCGATCTCGGGCTTCACTGCCCTGCGGCTGATCGTGCTGCGCCAGGCAACTCGGGGCGGCGCCGGCGATGCGCCGTTCCTGACGACCGAAGGATGGGCTGCCAACGCTGAGCTCTTGGCGCGTCTCGGTCCGCACGCGCGCCGCATCGAGGTCGTCCCCAGCGCCGGTCGCTACGACCTCAAACAGCGGCCATCCCGGTCCAGCCCCTGGCAACAGCTGCTCGGTGCCTGGCGATCGCGTGGCCTGATCAACGCCGCGCGCAAAGGCGCCGCTTTGCTCTTGCTGGCGGCGCTCGCCGCCGGTCGCCCGCTCGCCGCACAGGATTCCGCATGCACACCCGCCGTGACGTTTCCGATCGGCGAGCGGCTCACGTTCAACGCGAAGTACGGGATCTTCAACGTGGGCAGCGCGGTGATGGAGGTCATGGGCATCGATACCGTGCACAACGTCGAGACCGTGCACATTCGATTTCGCATCTCCGGAGGCGCGCTCTGGTACCACCTCGACCAGACGATCGAATCGTGGGTGGGTCGGTACGATTTCCAATCGCGCCGCTTCTCGTCGATTCAGGATGAGCGCGACCGCCATCGGGAGCACCGCTACGAGATCTACCCCGATTCCGGCTTTTATCGGGAAGTCGGGCGCGACACGACGTTCGCGACCGTGCTCGAGCCGCTCGACGACGCGGCGTTCCTCTACTGGATTCGGACGGTGCCGCTCGAAGTCGGGAAGAAATACGAGTACGCCCGATACTTTCGGCCCGATCGCAACCCGGTGATCATCGAGGTCCTGGGGCGTGAGCGGGTGAGCGTTGCCGGGAAGAAGTGGCGGGCAATCGTGGTACGCCCCAAGATTCCGCAGGGGCGCGGGATCTTCGCGGAGAAGTCGGAGACGCACATCTGGCTGTCGGACGACGCGCAACGCATCGTGCTCGCGATACAGTCCAACTTCTCGTTCGGCCAGGTGACGTTGAAGCTCAAGGACTACGTGGTCCCAGGGGTACCTCAGCCATGACCGATTACCGCGAAGCCGACCTTTCGCGCCTCAAGACGGTCCCGGTCGCCAAACGCCCCAACAAAGTCGATGCCTCACTCCTCGCCCGGCCTCCCCTGCCCTCCGATCGCTCATTCACCGCCTTCCTCGACGCCCTGCCCTCGATTCTGGCGGCGCAGGATCTGCGCTACGTGGTCGATCAGATCGTGGCGGCGCGACGGGGGGAGCGTGCGATCGTGGCGATGCTGGGCGGGCACGTCGTCAAGGTGGGCCTCGGTCCGCTCCTGATCACGCTGATGCGCCAGCGGGCGATCACGGCGGTCGCGATGAACGGCAGCGCCGCCATCCACGATTTCGAGCTTGCCGCCTACGGCGGCACGAGCGAGGATGTCGCGGCGGGTTTGGGCGACGGCACGTTCGGCATGGCGGAGGAGACCGGACGAGAGATGAACGCCGCGCTGGCGCGCGGCGCGCAGACGCAGCACGGCGCCGGAGAGGCACTCGTCGAGTACCTGGGCGCGCGCAAGGATCTGCCCGGACGCGACGTCTCGATATTGCTGGCCAGCGCCGAGCTGGGCGTGCCGGTAACGGTGCACGCCGCGATCGGAGCGGAGATCATCCATCAGCATCCGACCGCCGACGGCGCCGCGATCGGCGCTACCAGCCACCGCGATTTCAAACGGCTCGCCGCTGTCCTGCCCGATCTCGACGAGGGGGGCGTGGTGTTGAATCTCGGCAGCGCCGTCGTGATGCCTGAGGTTTTCCTCAAAGCGCTCACCATCGCGCGCAACCTCAATGGCGGGCGGCCGAAGAACTTCACGGCCTGTGATTGCGACATGCAGCGCCATTATCGCCCGCGCGTGAATGTCGTGGAACGGCCGACGCTGGCCGGGGGCCGCGGCATTCAGCTCACCGGGCACCACGAGATTCTGTTTCCGTTAATTGCGTGGGCCGTGTTGTCCCGGTTGGAAAAACGGTAGGGGAGCAGCATGCTGCGCCCCTACATTTCATCATTTCATCGCTGCCGTGGGAGCCTTAAGAGGCGGGACGTCCCTTGATCATGTCCCGGATGCGATCCGCGGTGCGCGGGCTGACCAGCCGCAGCGCGAGATAGACGACAAAGCCGATGAATGCGAGCCAGAGGACCGTCATCGCGAGACCGACCAGGCTCCCCAGGATGCCGAACATCAGCTTGAGACCGAGCCATGCGAGAACGGCGAGAACCGCGAACCCTAAAATGCTCCGGAACATGATTGCCTCCGTGGTGTCCGGTGCGTTTGCAGCGTACGCCTAAATGTCGCACAAAGTTTCGTCCTGTGAAGTGTTGGTGGCCGGCGGCGGCATCATCGGCGCCGCCTGCGCCCGCGCGCTCGCCCTGCGCGGGCTGCGTGTTCTGATCTGCGAGCCCGGCCCCGACCCGGCGGCGGCATCGGCCGCGTCGGCGGGCATCCTGGGCCCGCAAATCGAGCGCACGGATGAAACGCTGCGCGCGCTGGGGCTGCGCGCCCGCGACCTCTACGACACCCTGGCGTCCGCGCTCGCCCAGACCACCGGCATCGACATCGGGCTCTGGCGCGAAGGCATTGCATCCCTGGCCTTCGAGGAGGCCGAGGCTGAGCAGCTGCGGGACGCCGTCGCGCACCAGCGTCAGGCAGGATTGCGCTGCGACTGGCTGGAACCCGCGGAGGTCGCAGAGCGATTCCCCGCCACGGCACCCTGTCTAGGCGCCATGTTCGCGCCGGAGGACGGAGCCGTGGACGCCCCGGCGCTGACGCGCGCGTTGCTGGCGGATGCCAAACGCCTGGGCACGCGGACTTTCGCGACACGCGTGAATCGGATCAACACGATTCTCGGTCGTGTCACCGGCGTGGAGATTCCCGCCGGCAAGATCAAAGCGGAGCACGTAGTCATCGCCGCGGGCGCCTGGTCCACGCAGATCGATCACCTGCCCCGGCGGCTGCCGGTCGAACCCGTGCGCGGCCAAATGGCGGCCGCACAGTGGCCGGCCAACATGCCGCGTACGGTGCTGTATTACGAACACAGCTACGTCCTGGCGCGCGGCGGCGAAGCGATCTTCGGCAGCACGATGGAGCACGCGGGGTTCGACGGCAGCGTGACGCCGTCGGGGATAGCCGAAATCATGGCGGCGGCCAGACGGATGCTGCCTCAACTCCCACCCGAGCCGACGCGGACCTGGGCGGGACTGCGGCCACTCACGCCGGACGGGCGTCCGATCGTGGGCGCCGACCCCGACGTGCGCGGCCTGTGGTACGCCACTGGTCACGGCCGCAACGGCGTGCTCCTGGCCGGACTGACGGGCGACATCATCGCCAGCCTCATCACCACGGGTGAATCCGAGGTGGAGATTGCCTCGTTAGCCCCGGAGCGATTTACTTCCTAGGATGTTCAGGAGTTGCGCGTTCTGCAACGCCGCGTTTGACGGTGATGGCGGCCCATCGGGCCTCGGAGTCGGTCGGCGCATCGCCTTCGACGAATGGAGGGGGCGGCTGTGGGTCGTCTGCCCCCGATGCAGTCGCTGGAATCTCACTCCCTTCGATGATCGCCTGGAACGCATCGAAGCCGTGGCGCGCTCGGCGAGCCAGGGACGGATCGCCGCGTCCACCGATCAGGTCGCATTGATCCGGTGGGAGCGCTACGACTTCGTGCGCGTCGGTAAACCGCCGCGCGTCGAGCTGGCGACCTGGCGCTACGGCGAACGGCTGCGCAATCGCCAGCGCGAACGCATGAAAGTCGTCGTGCCCCTGACGGTCGCCGCGATCGGGCTCGGCATCGCGGCAAACGTCGCCGCGGGCGGCGGGCTCGGCGTGGTCGTTTGGAACGTGCACCGCCTGGCCGATCGGTTTTACGTGTGGCTGGTGGGCGCCCGCAAAGTCCCTCTCATCGAGCCACCGATCTGCGCGCACTGCGGCAGCCTGATGCAGCTTCGCGCGCGGCACGTGCAGTACGCGCGCATCGTCCCCGACCGGCATGCGGACATGGCGGTGCTGCTGAGCTGCCCGAACTGCAAGGCCGAAGGTGCCCAGCTCACCGGCAGCGAGGCGATCCAGGTGCTGCGTCAGGGGCTCACCTACCTGAACCTGGACAAGGGCGGGCGGCGCCGCGCCGAGGACGCGGCGCGGGAAGTCGATCAAATCGGCGGCGCCGATCGGCTGGTGGCCGACATCGCGCGGCGTGAGCTGACCCTGCGCTCGCTGCGCGCGGAGCGCGGCCTCGCGCTCGAGATGGCGGTGGACGAGCGCGCGGAGGTCGAAGAGCTCGAGCGCCAATGGAGGGAAGCCGAGGAAATCGCCGACATCGCCGACGGGACGCTCGGCACGTCGACGGAGATCGAAAACGAGTTGCGCCGCCTCAAGAACCGGAGAGGTGATCAACCGTCCGGTTGAAAAATGGCCTACCCCGCCCTCTGAGCACCCACTATCTTCGTCGTCCATGGCCCCCCCCGCCCCCCTTGTTCAGATCCAGCCTACCGCGAGCCCCCCCCAGCAACCCCGTAAGCCCCCCTGGCCGAAGGTGAAAGCCCCGGGCGGTCCGAACTACGTCGCGCTCAAGCACATGATGCGCGACTTGAAGCTCCATACCGTCTGCGAGGAAGCGCACTGCCCCAATATCGGTGAGTGTTGGGAGCACAAGGCGGCCACGTTCATGATCCTGGGCGACGTCTGCACGCGCAACTGCGCGTACTGCGCCGTCGCCCATGGGACGCCCGCTCCCCTCGACGCCGGCGAGCCGCAACGGCTGGCGGACGCCGTCGCCCAGATGGGACTGAAGCACGTCGTCATCACGAGCGTCGATCGCGATGACTTGCCAAACGGCGGCGCCGAGGTGTTCGCCGCGTGTATCGCGGAGATCCGGCTGCGACTGCCGCAGACGTCGGTCGAAGTGCTGATTCCCGACTTCAAAGGCAACCCCGAGGCGCTCCGCTGCATCGTCGACGCCAGGCCCGATATCCTCAACCACAATCTCGAAACGATCGCGCGGCTGTATCGCATCGCGCGGCCGGGGGGCCGCTACGAGCGGGCGCTCGAGCTGCTCGACCGTGCCAAGGACCTGAATCCCGAGCTGCTCACCAAGTCCGGGATCATCTGCGGACTGGGAGAGGATTGGGACGAGCTGCTCACGGCGCTGCGCGACCTGCGCGCGGCGCGCGTCGACATCGTCACGGTCGGCCAATACCTGCGGCCGTCCGACCAGCATCTGCCCATCGCGCGCTGGTACACACCGGACGAGTTCGCCGAGCTGAAGCGCTACGGGATGGCGTTGGGATTCCGCCACGTTGAATCGGGCCCGCTCGTCCGCTCCAGCTATCACGCATGGGAGCAAGTGGAGGCAGCCACCGCGTGACCGCCACCGCCAGATCCGCGAAAGCCACGGTCCCCTCATCCGTGTCGCAGGCCTCCCCTGCGCTGCATCTCAAGATGCTGCGGCAGATGCTGCTGATCCGGCGCTTCGAAGAGAAGGCGGCGGAGGCGTACGCGCTCGGCAAGATCGGCGGATTCTGCCACCTGTACATCGGACAGGAAGCGGTGGGCGTCGGTGCGCTCGCCGCACTGCGCGACGACGACTACGTCATCTGCTCCTATCGCGAGCATGGCCAGGCGCTGATCAAGGGCATCACGTCGAACGCGGTCATGGCGGAGCTGTTCGGCAAAGCCACGGGGTGCTCGAAGGGCAAGGGCGGCTCGATGCACCTGTTCGACGCCAAGCGCGGATTCATGGGCGGCCATGGCATCGTTGGCGGCCACATTCCGCTGGCGGCGGGCCTCGCGTTCTCCAGCAAGTACAAGGGCAGCGACCAGGTGTGCGTGTGCTTCTTTGGTGAAGCGGCGGTCAACATCGGGGCCTTCCATGAAACGCTGAACATGGCATCGGTCTGGAAGCTGCCGGTCATTTTCCTCTGCGAGAACAACCGCTACGGGATGGGCACGGCCTTCGAGCGTGTCGCGGCCGTGACCGATATCGTCGAGCATGCGTGCAGCTACGACATGGCCGCGGAGCTCGTCGACGGCATGAACGTGCTGACCGTGTACGAAGCCACGCGCCGCGCGGTCGAGCGCGCGCGCAAGCAGAGCCATCCCACGCTGCTCGAGGTGCGCACCTACCGTTACATGGGCCATTCCATGTCCGACCCGTTGCACGGCGTGTACCGGACCAAAGACGAAGTCGAGGAGCAGAAGGCCCGCGACCCCATCACGCATCTCGCGGGGAGGCTCAAGGAAGACGGGGCCATCGATCAGGCCGCGCTCGACGCGCTGGACGCCGAGATCCAGGCGGAGGTCGAGGCGGCGGTGAAGTACGCCGACGAGAGCCCCGATCCCGATCCCGCCGAGCTCTTTACCGACGTGCTGGTCGACTGATGGCGACGCTCACGTATCGGGACGCCCTCAATCAGGCGCTGCGCGAAGAGATGCAGCGCGATCCCAACGTGTTCCTGATGGGCGAGGAGGTGGGCGTCTACCAGGGCGCGTACAAAGTGAGCCGGGGCCTGCTGGAAGAGTTCGGCCCCAAGCGTGTCGTCGACACCCCCATCGCCGAGCTGGGATTCGCGGGGATCGGCGTGGGCGCGGCGATGGGCGGGCTGCGCCCGGTCATCGAATTCATGACGTGGAACTTCGCGGTGCTCGCGCTCGATCAGATCGTGAATTCCGCCGCCAAGATGCTCTACATGTCCGGCGGCCAGATCAATATGCCGATCGTATTTCGAGGACCGAACGGCGCGGCGCTGCAGCTGTCCTCGCAACACTCGCAGGCATGGGAAAGCTGGCTCGCGCACATCCCCGGCCTCAAAGTCGTCGCACCAGCGACGCCCGCCGATGCCAAAGGGCTGCTCAAGTCCGCCATCCGCGACAACAATCCGGTCATCGTGCTCGAAGGCGAGATGCTCTACAACCTGAAAGGCGACGTGCCCGACGGCGAGCACATCGTCCCGATCGGGCGCGCCGATATCAAGCGCCCAGGGACTGACGTCACGCTCGTCTGCCATTCCAAGACGCTCGCTGTCGCCCAAAAAGCGGCGGATCAGCTCGCCGAGCAGAACGTCTCGGCGGAAGTGCTCGACCTGCGGTCCATCCGGCCGCTGGACGAAGCGGCGATTCTCGAGTCGGTCAGGAAGACCAACCGCGCCGTCGTCGTCGAAGAAGGGTGGCCGCACGCCGGCATCGGTGCGCAGATCGTGGATCTCATTCAGCGCGACGCCTTCGATGACCTCGACGCACCGGTGCAGCGCGTGACGCAGGCCGACGTGCCGATGCCCTACAACAAGTTGCTCGAGCGATCTGCGAAGGCGTCACCGGAGAAAGTTGTGGCGGCGGCTCGCAAGGTCCTGTACTTAGATGCTTAGCCCCTTAGCGGCTTAGCCCCGATCCTATGGCCACCAGAGTGCACATGGAGGCGCTGTCGCCCACGATGGAGGAAGGGCGCCTCGTGAAGTGGACGAAGCACGAGGGCGATGCCGTGAAGTCCGGCGATACGCTCGCCGAAGTGGAGACCGACAAGGCCGTCATGGAGCTGGTCGCCCGGGCCGACGGGCAGCTGTTGAAGGTGATGGTCCCTGAGGGTACGACGGTACCGGTCGGAAACATCGTCGCGTGGATCGGCAAGCCGGGGGAGAAAGTCGATGGAGCCGGGAGCCAGGAGTCAGGGGCCGGGGCTCCCAAACCCGCTGCCGCTGCTGCGGCTCCAGCCGCTAAAGCTCTTGCTCCGGCTCCGGCCCCGGCCCCGGTGCCCGTTGCAGCGGTGTCTGATGCCACGCGCGTAAAAGCATCCCCGCTCGCGAAACGGATCGCCAAGGAAGCCGGAGTCGATCTCAAGCTCGTCCAAGGCTCTGGTCCAGGGGGCCGGGTAATCAAGCGCGACGTCGAGGGCGCCCCCGCCCCGTCCCCCGCGGCTCCGGTAGCGGCTCCAGCGCCACGCCCGACGCCCGACGCACGACGCACGGGTGTTCCGTACGAGGATGTTCCGCTTACCCAGATAAGGAAGACGATCGCCAAACGGCTCGCCGCGTCGATCGGGCCGATCCCGCATTTCTTCCTGACGACCGAGATCGACATGGAGCGCGCCGCCGAAGCGCGCGAAGCGCTCAACCAGCAGCTCGGTGAGGCCGGCGGGAAGATTTCGTTCAACGACATCATCATCAAAGCGGTCGCCCTGGCGCTGGTCCAGCACCGCGCCTGCAACGCCTGGTTCCAGGAGGATCACATCCGCTACTGGAACGAGGTGCACATCGGGATGGCCGTCGCGATCGAGGACGGGCTCATCACGCCCGTGATCCGCAACGCCGACCTGAAGAACCTGCGGGAAATCGGCGCCGAGTCGCGCGAGCTGGCGGGACGAGCGCGTACGCGCCGCCTGAAGCCCGAGGAGTACACGGGGGCGACCTTCAGCGTTTCGAACCTCGGCATGTTCGACATCGACCAGTTCACCGCGGTGATCAACCCCCCGGAGGCCGGTATCGTGGCCATCGGCAGCATCGTGCCGAAACCCGTGCCGGAGGGGGGGGGCGATCGCCTCGTGGTGCGGCGCCGGCTGCGCGTGACGATGAGCTGCGATCACCGCGTGATCGACGGGGCGACGGGCGCGGCGTTCTTGAGAACGTTGAAACAGATGTTGGAGAATCCGTTGGCGATGTTGTTGTGACAATGACGTAGGGGCGCAGCATGCTGCGCCCCTACCCAAACGAACCAGGATCCTTCGTGGCGAATCAATTCGACGTAATCGTTTTGGGCGGCGGCCCCGCGGGATACGTCTGCGCGATTCGCTGCGCCCAGCTCGGCCTCACGACGGCCGTCGTGGAGCAGGACAAGCTCGGCGGCGTGTGCGTCAACATCGGGTGCATCCCGACCAAGGCCTTGCTGCACTCTGCGTACATCGCCGGCCTGCTGAAAGAGTCGAAGGACTTCGGCGTCGACGCGAGCGGCGTCAAGACCGACTACGGCATCGCGATGAAGCGCTCGCGCCGCGTGAGCGATCAGAACTCGAAAGGCGTCGAGTTCCTCATGAAGAAGCACAAGATCACCGTCGTGAAGGGTACTGGTGTGCTCCAGCCCGGCAGGAAGGTGAAGGTCGGGAGTGACGTGCACGAAGCGAAGAAGGCCGTCGTCATTGCCACCGGTTCACGCGTCAAAGGTATTCCGCAGATCGGCCTCGAAATCAACAAGACGACGGTCATTTCGTCCGACGAAGCGCTGGTCATGGAGCGCGTACCCGAGAGCCTGGCCATCATCGGCGCGGGCGCCGTAGGCATGGAGTTCGCCGACATTTTCAACGCATTCGGCGTCAAAGTCACAGTCATCGAAGCGTTGCCCCGGATCCTCCCGCTCGAGGATGCCGAGTCGTCTGATACGCTGAACAAGAGCTACCGGAAGCGTGGGATCGAGGTCATCGCCGGCGCCAAGGTCACGAAGGCCAACGTCGGCAAGGACAAGGTCACGCTCGACGTAGAGACCGCCGGCGAAAAAAAGCAGGTTGCTGCGGCGGCGGTCTTGATGGCTGCGGGCCGTGCGGTGAATACCGAGAACATCGGCCTCAAGGAATGCGGCATCCAGCTGACCGACCGCGGTTTCATCAAGGTGGACAAAAACCTGCAGACGAGCACCCCGGGGTACTATGCGATCGGCGACGTCGCCGGTCCTCCGATGCTGGCCCACAAGGGCAGCCGCGAAGGCGTCATCGTCGCGGAGATCGTCGCGGGCCAAAAGCCGCATCCGATCAAGTACGACAACGTGCCGAGCGTGACGTATTGCCATCCGGAAGTCGCGAGTATCGGGCTGACGGAAGATCAGTGTAAGGAAAAGAAGCTCGACTACGTCGCGGGCAAGTTTCCCTTCTCCGCGAACGGGCGGGCGCGCGGCACCGGCGAAACTGAGGGCTTCGTGAAGATCCTCCGGGACAAGAAGTACGGCGAGATCCTCGGCGCGCATATCGTGGGCGCCCACGCCTCCGAGATGATTCACGAGCTGGCGGTGGCCCGCGAGAACGAATACACCGTCGAAGAGGTCGATCTCGCGATTCACGCCCATCCCACGATGTCGGAAGCGATCGGCGAGGCGGCGCTCGATTCACTCGGCCGCGTCCTGAACATTTGAGCGACGAACCGGTCAAGGACCCGCTCGCCCTCGGGCTCGGCTCCCTCGCGTCAGGCGTGGGATTCGGCGCGGCCTGCCTCACGGCAGCGCAGATCGCGGCCGCGATTCTCCGGGGCGACCTCGAGCCCGCCGTGTACCACGACACGGCCGGCAATCCGCTCGTCGCCGGCCTCGTTGCGGCGGTCGGCGTAGGCGGCGTTGTCGCCTGGTACCGCAGCGTCGCGCTCGAGAATATCTGGCAACGCGGCGTGATCACCGTGCTGGCCGCCGTGGGAGCATGCCTGGTCGGCTTCCTGGCCGCGCTGCTGGATCGCTTCCTCGGCGTCCTGGGGTTGGTCGTCTGGCTGTTGCTCAACATCGCGTTCGCGATCGTTGCGACGCGCTGGGCGATTCGAGGCAAGGGGATGGAGGTTCGGTGAAGGTGCTGGAGGTTATCGAGGCGGGGACGATCCCGTACGCCGAGGCGCTCGACTGGCAGCGGCAGCTCGCGGAGGACCGGATCGCGGGACGGCTGCCGCATGACGTGTTGTTGCTACTGGAGCACCCGCCCGTCGTCACGCTGGGCCGCAATTCGCACGTCGGGAATCTGCTCGAGCCCAGCGGGATCGAGGTCTTCGAGGTCGAACGGGGTGGCGACGTTACGTTTCACGGCCCCGGCCAGCTGGTCGGCTACCCAATTCTCGATCTCAGCGCCTATAAGCGGGATCTGCACTGGTACCTGCGCACGCTGGAGCAAGCGCTCATCGCCGCCCTCGCCGTGCTCGACATTCCGGCGGAACGCAATGCGGGCTTCACCGGCGTTTGGACGCGCGGCAGGAAGATCGCGAGCATCGGCATTCACGTGAAGCAATGGGTGACCTGGCACGGGTTCGCGCTCAACGTCACGACCGATCTCGCACACTTCGATCGGATCGTGCCGTGCGGGATTCAGGGAGTCGAGATGACTTCCGTTGAGCGGGAAACGGTAAAAGGGAAACGGGAAAGGTTGTGGGATGAGAGTGTTGGCGCAGTGATAGCAGGTTTCGAAAACGCGTTTGGAGTCTCCGTTATTCCGTCCCCTGAAGGGGCGGCTCGGCAAGAGCACGCGTCCTTAAGGACGTGACCGACTCCCGCATCCCTCCCGGCCAAGTCCAAACGACAAAGTGGCCGGTCCTGCATTACGGCGATGTGCCCACCGTCGACACAACGAAATGGACGTTCACCGTTTCCGGCATGGTCGAGCGCCCATTCTCCCTGACGTGGAATGAATTCACCGCTCTGCCGCGCAAGACCGTCCATTGCGACATCCACTGTGTCACGACCTGGAGCAGGCTCGACAACGATTTCGAGGGCGTGCCCGTCCAGGATCTATTGAGACGGGCGCAGGTGAAGCCAACCGCCAAGTATTGTCTGGTCGTGGCGGAGCAGGGATTCACGACCAACCTGCCGTTGTCCGATCTGGACCGGCCGGAGAACCTCATCGCGCTGAATTGGGCTGGCGAGCCGCTGACGCCGGAACACGGCTGGCCGGCTCGCCTGCTGGTCCCCCATCTCTATTTCTGGAAGAGCGCGAAGTGGGTGCGCGGCTTCGAGTTGTTAGAAGAGGACTTGCCGGGTTTCTGGGAGCAGAACGGCTATCACATGCGCGGCGATCCGTGGACGGAAGAGCGGTACGGCGGCCGCGGGCTGACGCAACACGAAATCAACAAGTTTCGGAACGCGAGTAAGAGGATCGCGCGCTAGCGGCTCTCCCCGAGCAGCTCGTAAAACCGCCCAAACACCTTGAGTCCGTCCCACAGCTGCTTGAGATCGAGCTTCTCGTTGGGGGCGTGCAGTCGATCGTCGGGCAGGCCAATGCCCGTCAGGATCACCGGGGCACCCGCCGACGCCAGCGCGGGAACCACGGGGATCCGCGCTGCACCGCCGCCGCGAGCTGCCGCTCGACCGTCGCCAGTTTCTGATTCGGCACGAGCCGCATGCTGACCTTGGCGGTCGCCTCGGCGGGAATGACGGTCTTGGCCCCCTCTCCCGTGAAGCCGCCCAGGATGCCGTGGATTTCGAACGTGGGCAGCGCCCACAGCCGCTCGAGGACGGAGTACTGCTTGAGGCCGACAAGACCTTTCCCCTGCACGCGCTGCTTCAGGAAGTCTTTCTCGTTGAAGGGCAGTTTCTTCCAGGCGGCCAGCTCCGACTGTGACGGGCGCTTCACGGTGGAATAGAAGCCGGGAATGTTGATCTTCCCGTCGGCGCCTTTCAACCGCCCGAGAAGGCGGGCGAGCTCTTCATGCGCGTTCGGCGCTGCGCCGCCGTATTCGCCGGAGTGGAGATCGGTCTTGGACGTGCGCAGCGTAATCTCCGCATAACAGAGTCCGCGCAGCGTCGTGTAGACCGCGGGCCAGCCGGGCGCGACGTACGACATGTCGGCAACGAGCACGGCATCGGCGCGAACGCGCTGCGGCTCGCGCTTCAGCAGATCGAACAAGACTTTCGAGCCGTACTCCTCCTCCCCCTCGATCAAAAACCGGAAATTGACACGAGGGTTGGCGGAATTGATCGCCTTCAGCAGGCAGAAGACCTGCCCCTTGTCGTCGGCGGAGCCACGCGCGTAGAGCTTGCCGTCGCGCAGCGCCGGCTCGAACGGCGGCGTCGTCCACTCGGCGAGTGGATCCGGCGGCTGCACGTCGTAGTGCCCGTAGATCAGTAGTGTCGGGGCACCGGCCACCTCTGGGCCCTGACCCCAGACGACCGGATGCGTGTCGCTGCCGAGAAACGCGACGTCGTGACACCCGATGCGCCGCAGTTCCGCGGCGACCCATTCCGCGGCAGCACGGCAATCCTGGTTGTGTGCGGGCAATGTCGAGACAGAAGGAATCCTGAGAAACTCGCTCAGCTCGCGCAGCAATCGTTCTTGATCCATGGCGGCAGAAATGTAGACACACGGGTCGCTGCTAGCCAGCGAGTGGAGCCCGGGTAGATTTGAGCGCCATGCGGACGACCGCGTCGTACGACTTGTTTCCAGACGCCCGCAGCGAACGGGCGCTGGCGCGCGCGCGCTGGCTCGCGCGTGAAGGACGGACACGTGACGCGCAGTCTGCGTACGACGAGCTGCTGGCGGCCAAGCCGGAGCTGAAGGCCTGCTGGGCCGAGTACTTCGAACTGTTGCGCAGCAGCGGCCGGGGCGAAGAGGCGCTGCAGCTTGCCGACCGCGCCCGGGCGACGTTCGGGGAGACCGGCTTCTCGTACACGCTGCGGGGTGCCGCCCTCACGGAGCTCGGCCGCTATCCTGAGGCGCTGGCTGAGCTGGAGCGTGCGGTAGAAGCGGATCCCGATTTGGCGCTCGTGTGGCACGAGCTCGGATATGCCGCGTACAAGCTCGGCGACCGGAATCGGGCCCTGCTCGCGCTGGACCGCGCCTTTGCGCTCGAGCCGCACACCGACACCCTCAAGCTGCGGGGGCAGGTGTTGCGCGAAGCGGGGCGCTATCAGGCAGCAGAAGTCGCCTTCGAGGGCGCCGCCCAGGCGGCCGAGCATGCCGAGCAGCGCGCCGACGCCGAGCACGAGATCGCCACGACACGCCGGTACGGATTCTACGCCCCCCGGCGTCCCGATGATCTGACCTCTGCCGAGCGCTGGTTTGCGGAGACCGGCAGCGTCGTGCTGGCATCGACGCCGGGACCGGTAGCACCCAGCGACGAGACGATCGTCGCGACATTCGCCGAAGTCGCCGCCAATTGCGGCTGGCATTTCGGGCAGGTGATCCTGCTCGGCCCAGAATTCCCCGCGAGCACCGATCTCGCCGAGCGTGTCGGAGCGCCGCTCGTCACACCGGCCGCACTCGACCTGGCCGTTTGTCCCCTGATCGTCGGCCTGCGGCCGCTGCCCGCCGATCGCACCTGGAACGGGATCGTCGGAAGGCTGACGAGCCAGCAGATCGGTCTCGTGTTCGGCCTCGAGCATCCCGCCGAGATTGCCGCCGGCGTGACGACCGACGTGATCGGCGTGTTGACCGATGGAGGCACGCGCCGGGAGCGCGCGCCGAATCCCGTCCAGGCAGTGACCGAAGCGCAACACCCGGGCGCTCGACTCGCGGGCCGCCGCCTCCGTCCTCAATGATTTCACACCCTAAAGGGTGGCCTTAGCCTGTCCAAACTATGACCGCAACCGAACCGTCCCCCCGCGCCAGCCGTGCGCCGATGTCCGGCAAGGCGATCGTCCAGAATCAGTTCGAGCGCGCCGCCGATCTGATCAACCTCGAAGCGTACATGCGGAAGATCCTGATGTCGCCATTCCGTGAGGTGCAGGTCGAGGTGCCGGTGCGCATGGACGACGGGCGGATCGAGGTGTTCACCGGGTATCGCATCCAGCACAACGGCGCGCGCGGGCCCTGCAAGGGGGGGATCCGCTATCACCCCGAAGCGGATCACGACGAGGTCCTGGGCCTCGCGACGATCATGACGTGGAAGACGGCGCTGATGGACATTCCGTTCGGCGGCGCCAAGGGCGGAGTGACCGTCGATCCGAAAAAGCTGTCGAAACTCGAGCTGGAGCGGCTGACCCGCCGCTTCACGCAGCGCATCGCGATCGTCCTCGGTCCCTACCGCGATATCCCCGCTCCCGACGTCAACACCAACGCCCAAGTGATGGCCTGGATTCTCGACGAGTACTCGAGCCGGCAGGGGTACAGCCCCGCGGTCGTCACCGGGAAACCGGTGGCGTTGGGGGGGTCGCTTGGCCGCGAGGAGGCCACGGGACGCGGCGTGATGTACGTGATGCAGGAATACGCGCGTGACTTCGGGATTCCGCTCAAGGGCGGACGGGTCGTCATCCAGGGCTTCGGCAACGTCGGCAGCCACCTGGCCCGCCTGCTCGACAGCGAGGCGGCCGCCAAAGTTGTTGCAGTCAGCTCCGTCGATGGCGGAGTCTACAACGACAAGGGCCTCGACATTCCCGGGCTGCTCGCGCACACCGCGCAAGGCAAGCCGGTGCCCGAGTGGAGCGGCGGCAAGCGCATCACCAACGAAGAGCTGTGGACGATTCCGTGCGATTGGCTCGTGCCCGCCGCGCTCGGCGGCGTCATCACGAAGGAAGCGAATGCCCAGACGGTCGACTGTAAGGTCGTCGTCGAGGGCGCCAACGAGCCGACGACGCCAACCGCCGACTCGATTCTCCAGGAGCGCGGCATCGCGGTCATCCCCGACTTTCTCGCCAACGCCGGCGGCGTCACGGTCAGTTATTACGAGTGGGCGCAGAACCTTCAGCAATACCGCTGGACCCACGAGCAGGTGAACCGCGAGCTCAAGGCCACGATTACGAAGGCGTACGTTTCGGTGCGGGACCTGGCCAAGGAAAGGAAGGTGACGTTTAGGACCGCGGCGTACGGTATCGCCCTACAGCGAGTTGCCGATGCCGAGCGTCTGCGTGGTAAC